>NZ_JABMCA010000101.1:0-27433 GCF_014706005.1 Actinomadura sp. RB99
CGCGCTGCGCCGGGCCGCCGCCGACGCGGCGCTGACCGTCCCCGGCATCGAGCGCGCCCGCGCCCGCGGCCTCGGCGTGCTGCGCCGCCGGCTGGTCGTCCGGGTCGCCACGAACTACCGCAACCCGGCGAACCTCGAGGAACTGGTGCACACCGCGGTCACGGCGCGCCTCGACAGGATCGAGCCGATGCACCGTCCCCTGGTCGACGTCCGGCTCGGCTGGCGGAAGGACTGACATGAGGATCCCGATCGCGGCGACCGGCGCCCTGCTGCTGCTGTGCGGCGCGTCCGCCCTCGCCCTGGGCGTGTCCGGCCTCGGCGGGCACCCGCCGCTCGACCCCGCGCTGGTGCGCTTCGCCTCCGGCAGCCCGTGGTTCCTGGCCGTCGCCGCCGGCGTCGCCGAGATCCTGGCGCTCGCGGGGCAGCTGTGGCTGGTCGTGCAGGGCCGCACCGTCGTCCACTCGCGGTGGCCCGACCTGGACCCGCAGACCCGCGCGCACGCCCGCGCCGCCGCGGACGTCCTCGTCAAGACCACCAAGGAGCTCCCGGACGTCCAGGACGTCCGCATCCGCCTCACGGGCACCGTCAACCGGCCGCGCCTGGTCATGCACGTGACCTGCGCCGGCGACGCGCTGCTCAGTGAGGTGTACGGGGAACTCGGCGCCGGCCCGGTCGAGCGCTACCGCCGCGCCCTGGGCATGCCCGACCTGAAGGCGATCGTCCGCTTCCGCCTGGCCTTCCCGCAACAGCAGAAGCGCCCGAGGACGCCCCACCCGGAAACCGCCTGACCCCACCGCCGCCAAGCCCCTGCCCGGACCTAAAGGATGCCGCGGACGCACCGTGCCGCAGCACGCCGAAGCCCCGGGGACGCACCAACGTCCCCAGAACGCGCCGTGCTGGGACGCGCCGGGCTGGGACGTGCCGGGCCGGGCATGCCGGGCCGGGGTGTGCCAGGCCCGGCGTGCGCCAGGCTCGGGGTATGCCGGGCCGGGGTGTGCAGGGCTGGAGGTATGTGGGGGCTGGGGTGTGCAGGGCCGGGGGTATTAGGGGGCCGGGGGCGCGGCGTTGTCGGAGTCCAGGGAGCGCGCCGCGCAGGGTGAACCGGACGTGCCGGTGCTCACGAGCCCATTGTCCCAGGGGTGAGCGTGAGCGGAACCGGTGACCGCAACGGGCGCGGGGGTTAGGCCCCAGCCACGCGACAACCGAACCGTCGCGATCGCGTGCGAAGCCGGATTCGAGCGAAGCGAGAATCCGATCGCGCAGCGAGCCCCCAGGGCGAGTCGAAGCGATGCTGCGATCGCACGCATTGCCCGCCGAAGGGAGGGCCCCCAGGGCCCGACCGCCAAGGGCAATGCAAACAAACACGCGACACCCGTCCGGGGCGGCGCCGGGCGGGGGGCGGCGCCGCGCCCCGGACGGGTGCCCGCGCTCGGGCAGGCGCCCATGCGCCGCGGAGCGGACGCATGCACACGATGGGCGCCCGCGCACACGGAAGCTGTGCAGGTCGTAGGGCATGCACCCGTCACTATGCGCGATCTTCTGGTAACGGTCACGGTTGTGTACATTTCGTTCACGGCATTGCCGAAACGAAAGGTACGGGTGGGATGCGGCGTCCCGGTTGGGCGGCGCCCGGACGCTGGAGCCTGGCCCGGCAGCTGCTGGCGCTGCAGGCGGCGATCGTCGCGCTGCTGGTGGCGGTCGGGGCGACCCTCGCGTACCTGGACGCCCGGCGGGCCACGGACGAGCGGGCGGCGCACACGGTGACGGCGCTGGCGGAGAGCATCGCGGACGCGCCGGACGTGCGGGCGGCGGTGGCCGCGCCGTCGCCGAGCCGGATCCTGCAGCCGTACGCCGAGCGGATCCGGCACGACACGGGCGTGGACTTCATCACGATCATGAGTCCGGAGGGGATCCGGTACACGCATCCGAATCCGGCGCGGATCGGCGGGCGGTTCGTCGGGAACACGGCGCGCGCGCTGGCGGGTCACGAGTTCACCGAGACGTACACGGGGACGCTGGGGCCGTCGGTGCGGACGGTGGTCCCGGTGTTCGGCGACGGGCACCGGGTGGTGGCGCTGGTGGCGGTCGGGATCACGATCCGGGCGATCTCGGCGGAGCTGCGGCGGCGGCTGCTGGCGTTGGTGGGGATCGCGGCGATGGTGCTGGCGATCGGGATCGGCGGGAGCTGGCTGGTGGCGGCGCGGCTGCGGCGCCAGACCCGCGGGGCGGCGCCGGGCGAGCTGCGCGGGATGTTCGAGTACTACGAGGCGATCCTGCACGCCGTGCGGGAGGGGCTGGTGCTGCTGGACCGCGGCGGGGGCGTCGTGCTGTGCAACGACGCGGCGCGCGAGCTGCTCGATCTGCCGCCGGACGGTCCCGGCGGGCGGCATGTCGGTGAGCTGGGGCTGCCGGAGGAGCTGGTGGCGTCGATGACGTCGCCGGAGCCGCGCGCGGACGAGATCCATGTCGGGGACACGCGGGTCCTGGTGGTCAGCACGTCGCCGGTGCGGTCGGGGGACCGGGCGATGGGGAACGTGGTGACGCTGCGGGACCACACGGAGCTGCAGGGGCTGACGGGCGAGCTGGACACGGTGCGGGGGTTCGCGGAGTCGCTGCGGTCGCAGGCGCACGAGGCGGCGAACCGGTTGCACACGGTGGTGTCGCTGGTGGAGCTCGGCCGGCCGGAGCAGGCGGTGGAGTTCGCGACGGCGGACCTGGCGGCGGCGCAGCGGCTGACGGACCGGGTCGTCGGGTCGGTGCGGGAGCCGGTGCTGGCGGCGCTGCTGCTCGGCAAGTCCGCGGAGGCGACGGAGCGCGGCGTCGAGCTGGAGATCGCGGAGGACACCGCGATCGACGGGGTGGTGGAGCCGCGCGACCTGGTCACGATCCTCGGGAACCTGATCGACAACGCGGTGGACGCGGCGGTGGAGAACGCGGGGGTGCGGCCGCCGCGGGTCCGGGTGAGCGTCCGCCGGGAGGAGGGGCGGCTCGTCCTGCGGGTCGCCGACAGCGGCCCGGGGGTGGATCCGGCGGACGTCCCGGAGATGTTCCGCCGGGGCTGGACGACGAAGTCGTCGGGCGGCCCGGTGGGGCACGGGCTGGGCCTGGCGCTGGTCGGCCGGGCGGTCCGGCGGCACGGGGGCACGGTGGAGGTCGCCGGTGGCGGCGGCGAGGGCGCGGTGTTCACCGTCCGGCTGCCGGTGGAGGCCCGATGATCTCGGTGCTGATCGTGGAGGACGACCCCGTCGCGGCGGAGGCGCACCGCTCGTACGTCGAGCAGGTCGCGGGGTTCGCGGTCGCGGGGGTGGTGCACTCGGGCGCGGACGCGCTGCGGTTCTGCCAGGGGACGCGGGTCGACGTCGTCCTGCTGGACTTCTACCTTCCCGACACCCACGGCCTGACGGTCTGCCGGGCGCTGCGGGCCGGGGGCAGCGAGGTCGACGTCATCGCGGTGACGTCCGCGCGAGACCTCGCGGTGATCCGTTCGGCGGTGTCGGTCGGGGTCGTCCAGTACCTGCTGAAGCCGTTCACGTTCGCGTCGCTGCGCGACAAGCTCGTCCGGTACGCGCGCTACCGGGAGCAGCTGGTGGGCTCGGGCGAGGTGTCGGGGCAGGCCGACGTGGACGGCATGCTGGCGACGCTGCGGACACCGGACCACCGGTCGCTGCCGAAGGGGATGAGCGGCGAGACGCTCGACGCGATCACCGAGGTGCTGACGGGGGCGCCGGAGGGGCTGTCGGCGGCGGCCGCCGCGGACCTCACCGGGGTGTCCCGCGTCACCGCGCGCCGCTACCTGGAGTACCTCGCCGAGAACGGCCTGGCCACGCGCCGTCCGCACTACGGGCAGGTCGGCCGGCCGGAGGTCCGCTTCTACCCGGGGTAGAGGGGCGCGCCGCGGGGTACCTACGGGACGAACGATCCGTCAGCGACATCGGGGGAGTTGTCGTGGGTGACCTGAACGACAAGGTGGACCGCAGGACCGCCGAACCGGAGCGGAGGAACGAGTCGGGCGAGGCCCGCCCGGCGCGCCCGGCCCGCACGGCCCGCAACGGGGAGGCCGCCGACGACGCCGGACGCGCGGGGGACAAGCCGCGCAAGGTCAAGCCGGGCGACGCCGCCCGGAAGATGCGCGCGATGTTCAAGGGCTAGCCGCCCTTCGCGGCGGGGGCCGGCGGCGTGCCGCCACCGGCCCCCGTTTCGCATGTAAAACCCTCTTGACCTGGCCATTCGCCCGCGCCGTACGGGTTTGGTGTGATCCGCGCTGAGCATCAATCGCACATTGCCGACGCATCGGGGGGACACCGTGAGCCAGGATGAGGGACGCAGGGAGGGCACGGTCGCCACGCAGGACCGGCCCGACGAGGGCTTGCGCCGCGCCCGTTCCGGCGGGTCGAGCGAGCTGGTGACGTCCGGCGGCCGCACCGAGATCGCCGACGTGGTGGTGGCCAAGATCGCCAGCATGGCGGCCCGCGAGGTGGGCGGCGTGCACGAGATGGGCGCGGGGATGAGCCGCACGATCGGCTCGGTGAAGGAGCGGCTTCCCGGCGTCGCCGCCGATCCGACGCAGGGCGTCGGGGTGCAGGTCGGGGAGCGGCAGGCGGCGATCGACATCGACCTCGTGGTCGACTACGGGGCCTCGATCCCCGATCTCGCCAACGCGGTCCGCTCCAACGTGATCGGGCAGGTCGAGCACATGTGCGGGCTGGAGGTCGTGGAGGTCGACATCACGGTCGACGACATCCACCTGCCGGGCGACGACCGCGAGGAGCCCGAGCAGCCGACGGGCCCCCGGGTGCTATGACGGCCCGGACCCGGAGGACGCGGCCCGCCGCTGCGGAGGGCGCGGGCCGCCAGGCCCATGCCCGGATCCCGCCCGTCCCGCAGAGCCCGCCGCGCCGTGCGGCGACCGGCACCGCGGCGGCACGGCGGGGCACCGAGCGGGCCCGTGAGGATCCGGACGGCAAGGGGCGGCTCGTGGAGCGGGTCGCGGAGGCGGTGACCGGTTGCCGGTCGGTGGCCGGGCTGACCGCCGGGCCGCGGGCGCGGATCATGACGTACCGGGCGGGGCGGCCGCTCGCCGGCGTCGCCGTCCGGGACGCGGAGATCGAGGTCGGGGTGGTGGCGCTGGTGGAGCGGCCGCTGCCGGAGACGGCCGAGGACGTGCGGCGGGCGGTGCGCCCGCTCGCCGGGGACCGCCCGGTGCACGTCCTGATCGGCGACATCGCCGAAGGGGGAGCGACGTGATTCCGATATGGCCCCTGGTGGGGCTGGGCTTCGGGGTGGCGCTCGGGTTCGCGGGCGCGTTCGGCGGGTTCGGCCCGTTCTTCATCGTGCTGTTCCTGGGCTGCCTCGGATTCCTGACGGGACGGGCGATCGAGGGGAACCTCGACATCCGTCAGCTGTTCTCGTTCAACACCGGCCGGCGGCCGCGATGACGGCGGACCGCGCGCGAAGCGAAGGTGCCGAGCCTGACGGGCGCGTGGCGGCGGACGAGGAACGCGCCGGACAAGCGCCCGCTGAGGCCCACGCGGGCGAGGGCCACATACCTGCCGGCGAGCACAGGCCGGATGCGGCGCGTTCGGCGGGGGAGGCGCGTCCGCCGGGGGAGCGGGGCCGGACGACGATCAGCGACCGGGTCGTGGCGCGCATCGTGGCGAAGGCCGCCGAGGAGACGGCGGGGTCGGGCGGCCTCGACCGGTCGGTGCTCGGCGTCGGGCTGCCAGGGCGCCGCGCGGCCCGCACCGACGTGCGCGTGCACGGGAAGGTCGTCACGGCGAAGGTGGCGCTGTCGGTGGAGTACCCGATGCCGGTGCGGGACGTGGCGCGCCGGGTGCGCGAGGGCGTCCGCACGCGGGTCGAGTCGCTGACCGGGCTCACCGTGCGGCAGGTGGACATCGACGTGGCCGAGCTGGAGCGGCCCGGCGGGAGGACCGTGTCATGATCACGCATGCCGGACAGCGGCGGGTGCCGGCGCACGGCACGCGGACGTCGGGGGAGCGGCGGGCGGACCGGGCGGCGCGGCACGCGTTCCGGTCGCGGCGGGTCCGGATCGGCTCGCTCGCGGCGCTGCTGCTGACCGCGGCGTCGGTGATCGCCGCGATCGACGTCCTCTCCGCGATGTTCGGGTCGTCGCTGCACGTCATCGCCTACCGGGAGTTGCTGGACGTCCGGTGGGACGGGTGGGTCACCCGTGCGATCAGCGGAGGGCTGGTGCTGGTCGGGCTGGTGTTCCTGCTGGCGGGGCTGCTGCCCGGGCGGTCGCGGGTCGTCCCGCTGCACGGCCGTGTGCCGGACGTGGTGATGGGCGTCAGCAAACGCGGACTGTGCCGGGCGATCGCGGCGGCGGCGGAGGACGCGACCGGGGTGTCGCGGGTCCGGCGGGTCCGGCTGCGGCCCAGGCGCGTGACGGTGGTCGCGGAGACGCCGGTGCGCGACGCGCGGGGGCTGGAGGACGGCGTCGCGGACGCGGTGCGCGCGTGCCTGGAGCGGATACGGCCGCTGCAACCCCGGACCGTGAAGGTGCGGATGAAGCGCAAGGAGACCTAGATGGCGGGGGACCGAACGGTCAGGGGGCGCGGATGAACCGGGGGCCCGCTCATCTCAACCGGACCGGGTTGGTCCTGGTCGGGGCGCTCATGGTCGCCGTGGGCGGGGCGGGTCTGGCGCGGGGGGCCGGCGTGTTCGGCCACGGCCGGGCGACCGGCCCGGTGTTCAGTGGCACCGTCCGGCGGTACGCCGCTGATCACGGCTGGTTCTGGCCTGCGGTCGCGGCGGCGGTGATCGTGCTGGCGCTGCTCGGGCTGGCCTGGCTGCTCGCGCAGGGCCGGCCGGGACGGCTGCCGGGGCTGGCGATGGAGCCGAACGCCGCCGGCGGGCGGACGCGCCTGTCCGGGAAGGCGGTGACGGACGCGCTGGAGTCCGAGGTCGGCGAGTACCCGGGGGTGCGGACGGTGCGGGCCCGGCTGATCGGTTCGTCGCGGCGCCCGGAACTGCGGCTGAACGTCGCGTACGGGCGGCGCGCGGATCCCGCGGAGCTGCGGAGCCGCATCGAGGAGGAGGGGATGCCGCGGCTGGCGGCGGCGCTGGGCCGCGAGTCGGTACCGGCGGTGGTGCGGCTGCGGCTGGTGAAGGGCGAGCGGGCGGACACGCTGCTCTGACCTTTGGCGACACCTTTGGGGCCTGTTGGGCGTGAAGGGCGGTTTGCCCGACTAGCGTTTTGTGGTGAACATGACGTCGAGGGAATGAGGAGGCTCGCTTGGTCGACCTGCCAATTCCGGGTGGCTCCGTCGAGGGGCCTTTCGACGCATGGAAGGAACAGACGGACCACGGCATGGGCCCCTCCCGCTAGAGCGGCCCGAAGACCCGGGGGTGCGGCGGCGACGCCGCGCCCCCGGGTTCTTCATGCGGCGGCCGTTCCCTCGCGATCAGTGAGTTGTGTTTTCCAACCCGCTCCGCTTTGATGGTTGGAAAACACAACTCACTAGGAGCGCCATGCCGCCCGCCACCCCCTCACCCCCGCCCCGCCCAACCCCGCCCCCGACTCCGCCCTCGACTCCGCTTTCGCCTCGGCTAGACCCTGCACCGGCTTCACCGGCTGCGGGACGGTTCGGTGTGGTCTTCGCAGTCGTGGCGGCCGGTGTCGCGATGGCCAACCTGGACGTCTTCATCGTCAACGTCGCGCTCCCGGACGTCGGGCGGCACTTCACGGGGGCGTCGCTGTCGTCCCTGTCGTGGATCCTCAACGCCTACGCGGTCGTGTTCGCCGCGCTGCTCGTTCCCGCCGGACGGTTCGCCGATCGCACCGGGCCCAAGCGGGCCTACCTCGGCGGCATCGCCGTCTTCACCGTCGCGTCCGCGCTGTGCGCGGTGGCGCCGAATGTCTGGTCCCTGGTCGGGGCGCGCGCCGTCCAGGCGGCGGGCGCCGCGTTCCTGACCCCGTCCTCGCTCGCGCTGCTCGTCGCCGCCGCGCCGCCCGCACGCCGGCTCGCCGCCGTCCGCGCCTGGACCGCGATGAGCGGCCTCGCCGCCGCGCTCGGCCCCGTCGCCGGCGGCCTGCTCACCCAGCTCGACTGGCGCTGGGTGTTCCTCGTCAACGTTCCCGCCGGCATCGCCGTGCTGCTGGCCGGCCCGCGCGTCATCCGCTCACCGGCCCAAGCCGCCGCCCCAGCCCAGGGCGGTGCGCTGGCCCAGGGTGGTGCGCCGGCCCAGGGTGGTGCGCCGGCCCAGGGCGGTGCGCTGGCCGCGCGGGCGGTGCGGCCTGATCTTGCCGGGGCGGGACTGCTGACGGCGGGCATCGCCGCGCTCGCGCTCGCGCTGGTCAAGAGCAACGACTGGGGCTGGGGCTCCGGAGGCGTCATCGGGACGCTGGTGGCGGCGGCGGTCCTGCTGGTGCTGTTCGTGCACCGGTCGGCGCGGCATCCCGAGCCCGTGCTGCCGCTGCGGCTGCTCCGGGTCCCCGGCTTCGCCCCGGCGTCCGTGGCGAACCTGCTCTTCGCGGTCGCGTTCGCCGCGATGCTGCTCTCGGCGGTCCTGTGGTGCCGCCAGGTCTGGCACTGGTCCGCGCTGCGGACGGGCCTCGCGATCGCGCCCGGGCCGCTGATGGTCCCGGGCCTCGCCGTCGGCGCGGGCCCGCTGGCCCGGCGCACCGGCGCGGCCCCCATCGCGATCGCCGGCTGCGCGGCCTTCGCGGCGGGCATCGCGTGGTGGACGTGGATGATGAACCCGGACGACGGTTACGCCGCCGGCATGCTGCCCGGGATGCTGCTCACCGGAGTCGGCGTCGGGTTGGCCCTCCCCACCCTCGTCGGCGCGGCGGTGTCCGCGCTGCCGCCCCGGGACTTCTCCACCGGCTCCGGCATGGTCACGATGGCGCGGCAGATCGGCACCGTCCTCGGCGTCGCGATGCTGATCGCCGCGCTGGGCTCGGACGCCGCGCCGGGCGGGGTGGGCGCGTTCGACGACGGCTGGCGGCTGGTCCTCCTCGCGACCCTCGCGACGGCCGCCGCCTGCCTCCTGGTCCGCCGCCCCCGACCCTCGGCCGCCGCTCCGCCCGGCGACTCCGCCGGATCCGTCCAGGTGGAGGAAATGTGAGGGGCGGCACGCTCCCCAGTGGGTTGTGTTTTCCAACTCGCTGGGCGGATACTGGACAGTAAGTTGGAGAACACAACGGAGGTGGTCATGCGGGACGCGGTGATCGTGGAAGCGGTGCGCACGCCGGTCGGCAAGGGCAAGCCGGGCGGCGCGCTGCACGCCGACCATCCGGCCGACCTGCTGGCGCGGACGCTGAGGACGCTCGTCGAACGGTCCGGGATCGACCCCGCGCAGGTGGACGACGTGATCGGCGGCGTCGTCACCCAGGTCGGCGACCAGGCCCTCAACATCACTCGGACCGCCGTCCTGGCGGCCGGGTTCCCCGAGACCGTGCCGGGCATGACCGTCGACCGGCAGTGCGGCTCGTCCCAGCAGGCGCTGCACATCGCCGCGCAGGGCGTGCAGAGCGGCGCGTACGACATCGCGATCGCGTGCGGCGTGGAGTCGATGTCGCGGGTGCCGATGGGGTCGAGCGTGCTGCCCGGCAGCGACCCGTTCGGCCCGATGCTCAAGGAGCGGTACCCGGACGGCCTCGTCGGGCAGGGCATCAGCGCCGAGCTGATCGCCGCGAAGTGGGACCTGTCCCGCGAGGAGCTCGACGCGTACGCCTACGAGTCGCACCGCCGCGCCGCCGAGGCGTGGAAGAACGGCGAGTTCGACCGCGAGGTCGCCTGGACCGGGCAGCGCGACGAGACCGTCCGGCCCGGCACGTCACCGGAGATCCTCGCCGGTCTCAGGCCCGCCTACTACGACGAGCGGACGGCGGCGCGGTTCCCCGAGATCGGATGGAAGGTCACCGCCGGGAACGCGTCCCCGATCAACGACGGCGCCGCCGCCGTCCTGGTCATGGGCGCGGACGTGGCGGAGCGGCTCGGCCTGCGCCCCCGCGCCCGGTTCCACGCGTTCGCGGTCGCCGGCGACGACCCGCTGCTGATGCTGACGGCCATCATCCCGGCGACGGAGAAGGTGCTGGCCAGGGGCGGCCTGACCCTGGACGACATCGACCTGTTCGAGGTGAACGAGGCGTTCTCCCCGGTCGTGCTCGCCTGGCAGCGCGAGACCGGCGCCGACCTCGCGCGCGTCAACGTCCGCGGCGGCGCGATCGCCATCGGCCACCCGCTCGGCGCGAGCGGCGCCCGCATCATGACGACGCTGCTGCACGCCCTGGAGGACCGCGGCGGGCGCTACGGCCTCCAGACGATGTGCGAGGCCGGCGGCCTCGCCAACGCGACGATCGTCGAGCGCCTGTGACCAGCCGACCGAACGTGGCAGGCGGGCCGATCGTGTCCGGCGGGCCGATCGTGTCCGGCGGGGCGTTCGGAACCGGCGGCTAGGCTTCCGGTATGCCGAAGGACGCCCATCCCCGCGAGTGCTCCATCGCCGACACCCTCGACATCGTCGGCGAGCGCTGGACGCTGCTCGCGATCCGGGAGCTCAGCTACGGCGTCCGCCGGTTCGACCAGATCGCCCGCAACACCGGGGCGGCCCGCGACATCCTCACGACCCGGCTCCGCAAGCTCGAGGCGAACGGGATCGTCCGCCGCGAGCGCTACAGCGACCACCCCGTCCGCTACGAGTACCACCTCACGGCGGCGGGGCGGGAGCTGTGCGACGTGCTGATCGTCCTGATGGCGTGGGGCGACCGGCACCTGCACCCCGACGACCCGCCGGTCCGCTGGCAGCACTCCTGCGGCGAGACCCTCAGCCCGATGGTGATCTGCCGGCACTGCGGCAACGAGGCGCGGCCCGGCGCCCACTCGCCGACGGGGCGGGGCGCGCTGACGTCCTGACCCCGGAAAGACGGCGGAATGCGATAGAAGAGTGGACATCTTCAGGAAGGTGCGAGATGTCCGCGATGCCGTTGAGGGCCGGTGATCCGACGCACGTCGGTTCCTGGGAGATCGAGGGGCGGCTCGGCGAGGGCGGGCAGGGCGTCGTCTACCTCGGGCGCGGGGCCGGCGGCGAGCCGGTCGCGGTCAAGGTGCTGCGCGGGCTGGACGAGGAGGCGCTGCGGCGGCTGGGCCGGGAGGTCGAGACGGCCCGGCGGGTCGCGCCCTTCTGCACGGTGCGCGTCCTCGACGTCCGGCTGGATCCGGCCTCCGCCTACGTGGTCAGCGAGTACGTGGACGGCCCGTCGCTGCAGGACGCGGTGAAGGCCGAAGGGCCGCGGCGGGGCGCGGCGCTGGAGCGGCTGGCCATCGACACGGCGACCGCGCTCGCGGCCGTCCACTCCGCGGGGGTGGTGCACCGGGACTTCAAGCCGCACAACGTGCTGCTCGGCCCGGACGGCCCGCGGGTCATCGACTTCGGGATCGCGCGCGAGGTGGACGTCACGTCCTCGCTGACCAGGGGCCCGATCGGGACGCCGGCGTACATGGCGCCCGAGCAGATCGAGGGCCGCCCCGCCACCGCCGCGGCGGACGTGTTCTCCTGGGGCGCGACCATGGTGTTCGCCGCGACCGGGCATCCGGCGTTCGCGCGGGACGGCGTGCAGGCGCTGTTCCACCAGATCCTCAGCGAGGACGCGGACCTGTCCGGCCTGGACGGGTGGCTGCGCGACCTGGTCGCGTCCTGCCTCGCCAAGGACCCCGCCGAGCGGCCGACGGCGGCGGAGGTGATCTCCCGCCTAACGGCGCGGACCGCCTGGCAGCCCGTCGACACGCTTCCCGCCGCCGCGTCGTCCGCGTCCGCGCCGCCCGCGTCCGCGGCGCCGCCTCACGCGTCCGTGCCTCTTCCGCCCGAGGCGCCGCCTCCCGCGTCGCCGCCTCTCGCCTCCGGGCTCGCCGGCACCGTGCCGCAGCAGGCACCGTGGACGGCATCGCCGGGCTGGCCGCAGCCGGGCCTTCCTCCGGGCGAAGCGCGCCGCCGCCGGGTCTGGCCGTGGCTGACGGCCGCCATCGCGCTGCCGGTCGTCGCGGCCCTGGTGGCGGGCGGCGTCTTCGTGGTGCGGCAGGTGCTGCGCCACGAGAGGCCCGCCGCCGTGTCGTCCCTCCCGGCGGACATGTGCTCGATCTACGACTCGAGCGCGGGGAAGCGGGTCCTGGCTGACATGGGCGCCGCGAAGGGCAAGCGCATCCCGCGGAGCAGCGCCGACCAGTACGGGGAGTGGAGGCTCTGCGCGTTCGGCACGGACCTCTTCCCGCCGACGGACACCTTCCAGATCCAGCTGAACCTCTACAACCGCGACGACCCGCGTAAGGGGATCGAGGACGCGCGCAAGGCGTTGCACGGCGGTTCGAGCTTCGGTTGCACCTCGGCGCCCGCCACCGGCGGCGGAGTGGGTGAGGAGAGCTGCGAGGGCGTCACCAGCAGTTCGTGGGCCGAGGTCGTGGCGCGCAAGGGCAACGTCATCGCGATGGCCTCCTGCTCCGCGGCGACCATCGACGACCGCTACCGCCAGGCACTGCGCCGCGCCGCCGACCTGGCCCTTGACAAGGCCCTGTAATCCACGGCACACCCCTGTAGCCGCCGGCGCGACCCGCGCCGGCCGGCGGACCCAGGCCCGCGACCCCACCGGAGAGGCGCGGCCGCCGCTCAGCACTCGATGACGTTGACGGCGAGGCCGCCGCGCGAGGTCTCCTTGTACTTGTCGAGCATGTCGCGGCCGGTGTCGCGCATGGTCTTGATCGCCTTGTCGAGGGAGACGAAGTGGCGGCCGTCGCCGCGCAGCGAGATGCGGGCGGCGCTGATGGCCTTGATGGCGCCGACCGCGTTGCGCTCGATGCAGGGGACCTGGACGAGGCCGCCGACGGGGTCGCAGGTCAGGCCGAGGTTGTGCTCGATGCCGATCTCCGCGGCGTTCTCCACCTGCTCGGGGGTGCCGCCGAGGACCTCGGTGAGCCCGGCGGCGGCCATCGAGCAGGCGGAGCCGACCTCGCCCTGGCAGCCGACCTCGGCACCGGAGATCGACGCGTTCTGCTTGAACAGCACGCCGATCGCACCGGCGGTCAGCAGGAACCGGACGGCGCTCTGGTCGTCGCCGCCCCGCACGAACCGGTCGTGGTAGTGCAGGACGGCCGGGATGATGCCGGCGGCGCCGTTGGTCGGGGCGGTGACGATGCGCCCGCCAGCGGCGTTCTCCTCGTTGACGGCGAGCGCGAAGAGCGTGACCCAGTCCATCGCGTGCAGCGGGTCGGACGCCTGCTCCGCCGACAGCTGGCGGTGCAGCTGCGGGGCGCGCCGCCGCACCTTCAGGCCGCCCGGCAGGAGGCCCTCGCGGGTGCAGCCGCGGGTGACGCAGGCCCGCATGACGTCCCACAGCGTCAGGAGCCCCTCGCGGATCTCCTCCTCGGTGCGGCCGAACGCTTTCTCGTTCTCCAGCATGAGCGCCGAGATGGACAGGCCCGTCTCGCGGCAGCGGTCGAGGAGCTCGGCGGCGGTGTCGAACCGGTGCGGCAGGACGGTGTCGTCCGGCTTGATACGGTCGGCGCCGGTGGCGTTCTCGTCCACGATGAAGCCGCCGCCGACCGAGTAGTACACCTTGGAGCGCAGTTCGTCGCCGGACGCGTCGAACGCGGTGAACCGCATCCCGTTGGGGTGGCCGGGCAGCGACTCCTTGCGCTCGAAGACCAGGTGCTCGCCGACGGCGAAGGGCACGTCGTGCGAGCCGAACAGGCGGAGGGACTTGCGCTCGCGGATCGCGGCGAGCCGCTCGTCCACCGTGTCGACGTCGACGGTCTCGGGCTTGTCGCCTTCGAGGCCGAGGATGACGGCCTTGTCGGACCCGTGCCCCTTCCCGGTGAGGCCGAGGGAGCCGTAGAGGACCGCCTGGACGGACGCGGTCCGCTCCAGCAGGCCGTCCCGGCGCAGGCCGCGGGCGAAGCGGTGGGCCGCCGCCATGGGGCCGCCCGTGTGCGAGGACGACGGGCCGATACCGATCTTGAAGAGGTCGAAAACGCTGATGGCCATGGGTGCTACCTCGTCGTAGCGCGCGCCCCCCTCCCGCCCTGAGGGGGAAGGGGGGCGCGAGGGAGTTACAGGTCGGGGTACAGCGGGTGCTCGTCGGCGAGGGCCTTCACCCGGGCCGACAGCGCGCCGGCGTCGAAGGACGGCTGCAGCGCCAGCGCGATGACGTCGGCGACCTCGGCGAAGTCCTCGGCGGTGAAGCCGCGGGTCGCCAGGGCCGGCGTGCCGATCCGCAGGCCGGACGTCACCATCGGCGGGCGCGGGTCGTTCGGGACCGCGTTCCGGTTGACGGTGATGCCGATCTCGTGCAGCCGGTCCTCGGCGTCGCGGCCGGTGAGCTCGGAGTCCACCAGGTCGACCAGGACGAGGTGCACGTCCGTGCCGCCGGTGAGCACCTTCACGCCGGCCTTCGCCGAGTCCTCGGCGAGCAGCCGCTCGGCGAGGATCTTCGCGCCCTCGACGGTGACGGCCTGCCGGGCCTTGAACTCGTCCGACGCGGCGATCTTCAGCGCGACCGCCTTGGCGGCGATCACGTGCTCCAGCGGGCCGCCCTGCATGCCCGGGAACACCGCCGAGTTGATCTTCTTGCCGTACTCCTCGCGGGCGAGGATCAGGCCGCCGCGCGGGCCGCCGAGCGTCTTGTGCGTCGTGGTGGTGACGATGTCCGCGTACGGGACGGGCGACGGGTGCAGCCCCGCCGCGACGAGCCCCGCGAAGTGCGCCATGTCCACCATGAGCAGCGCGCCCACCGAGTCGGCGATCTCCCGGAACGCGGCGAAGTCGAGCTGCCGCGGGTACGCCGACCAGCCCGCCACGATCATCTTCGGCCGGTGCTCGGCGGCGAGGGAGGCGACCTCGTCCATGTCGACCAGGCCGTCCTCGGCGCGGACGTGGTAGGGCACCACGTTCAGCACCTTGCCGGAGTAGTTCAGCCGCATCCCGTGGGTGAGGTGCCCGCCGTGCGCGAGGTCGAGGCCGAGGATCGTGTCGCCGTGCTGCAGCAGCGCGAAGTAGACCGCGGTGTTGGCCTGCGCGCCGCTGTGCGGCTGGACGTTGGCGTGCTCGGCGCCGAACAGCGACTTGGCGCGGTCGATCGCCAGCTGCTCGGTCACGTCGACGAACTCGCAGCCGCCGTAGTACCGCTTGCCCGGGTACCCCTCGGCGTACTTGTTGGTCAGGACGGAGCCCTGCGCCTCCAGCACCGACACCGGCGCGAAGTTCTCCGACGCGATCATCTCGAGGGTGGACTGCTGGCGGCGCAGCTCGGCGTCCACCGCCTCGGCGACCTCGGGGTCCGCCGCGGCGAGGGAGTCGTACAGACCCACGTCAGCTCTCCTCGATCAGCTTGTCGTAGGACTCGGCGTCCAGCAGGTCGCCCGGCTCGTCGGAGATCCGCACCTTGAAGATCCAGCCCTCGCCGTACGGGTCGTCGTTGATCACCTTGGGCTCGTCCACCACCGCGCTGTTGATCGCGGTGATCTCGCCGCTGACCGGCGAGTACAGGTCGCTGACCGACTTGGTCGACTCGATCTCCCCGCACGGCTCGCCGGCCTCGACGGCGTCGCCCTCGGAGGGCTGCAGCTCGAGGTAGACGATCTCGCCGAGCGCGTCGGCGGCGTGCGCGGTGATGCCGACCGTGACGATGCCGTCCTCGCCACCCAGGCCGGCCACCCACTCGTGCTCTTCGCTGTAGCGGAGCTGCTCCGGAACGCTCACGATCTTTTTCTCTCTCTTCCCATGTGGGGGCCGGGCCCCCACACCCCCGGACGACTGTGTTTCAGGAACGCTTGTAGAACGGCAGGGCGACCACGTCGACCGGCTCCTGCCTGCCGCGCACGTCCACCGCGAGGCCGGCCTCCTCGACGCCGCTGTCGAGGTAGGCCATGGCGATCGGCGTGCCCAGTGTGGGCGACGGGGCGCCGCTGGTCACCACGCCGCACGGCGTGCCGTCCGGCGCGACGACCCGGTACCCCTTCCGGGGCGCGCGACGCCCGCGCGCCACCAGTCCCACGAGCCTACGGCCCGCGGGGGTCTGCGCCTGCGCCGCCAGGGCCGCCTTCCCGACGAAGTCGACCGCCTTGTCCAGTTTGACCACACGGCCGAGGCCGGCCTCGAACGGGGTCGTCTCCCGGGTCAGCTCGTTGCCGTACAGCGGCATCCCGGCCTCCAGGCGGAGCGTGTCGCGCGCGGAGAGCCCGGCGGGCACGACCCCGTCGACCGCCGCGAGCGCCTTCCACAGCGCGACGGCGTCGGCGGCGTCCACGAACAGCTCGAAGCCGTCCTCGCCGGTGTAGCCGGTGCGGGCGATCAGGGCGTCCACGCCGGCGACGCGGTCGGCGAGGATCGCGTAGTAGCGCAGGTCGGCGAGCGGCGCGCCGGTGAACCCTTCGAGGATCTCCTGCGAGCGCGGGCCCTGGAGCGCGATCAGCGCGTAGGCGTCGGAGCGGTCGTCGACGGCGGCCTCGAAGCCCGCCGCCCGCTCGGTGAGCGCCTCTCGGACCACCGCGACGTTCGCGGCGTTCGCCACCACCATCCAGGTCTCGTCGGCGAGCCGGTAGACGATCAGGTCGTCGAGGACGCCGCCGTCCGGGTCGCAGATCATCGTGTACCGGGCCTTGCCCACCGCCATCGGCGACAGGTTGCCGACCAGCGCGTGGTCCAGCGCGTCGGCGGCGCCGGGGCCGGACAGGAAGATCTCTCCCATGTGGGACAGGTCGAACAGCCCCGCGCCGGTGCGGACGGCCTGGTGCTCGGCGGTCTCGCTCCGGTAGCGCAGCGGCATCAGGTAGCCGGCGAAATCGACGAGGTTCGCGCCGAGGTCCTGGTGGACGTCGTGCAGCGGCGTCTTCTTCGGGGTCAGGTCGGCGGACATCGGTTCGGCTCCTTCGTCGCGGGCGCGCGTGGTCCATCGTCCCACTCGCGCACCGGGCGTATCGGTGCCTCCCCCTCTGTCATCGGCGCCTGAGAGCTTCACCCGCCGCCCCGTACGGGACGCGGCGCGGGCTTTCACCTTCGGCGGGGGACGGGGTCCCCGCTTTCCAGAGGTCGCCTGGTCCGTGCGGTCCGTGGGCCTGAGAGGTTCCGGGGAGGATTTGCTCCTTCGGCGTCCCACGCCGGCTGCGTGGAACTCTCCCGCACGGGATCAACGGCGTCGCGCCCAGGCTAGCAGCGGCAACGCCGTGCGACCAGCGGCCGCCGCGCCGGGCCGGCGGCGCGGCCGGAGGCGGCGCGTGCTCCGGCCGAGCCGCCCCGCCGGGCCGCCGGGCGGCCGCTACTTCGGCGTGGCGGCGGGGGTGCCGGACATCGCCTTCACGCACGCCTGCAGCGCCGCCTTGATCTTGGCCAGCTCGGCCTTCGACGGCGTCGAGCTCGGGTGCGGGCTGGGCATCGTGATCCCGTGCTTGCGCACGCAGTCGTTGAACTTCTGCGCGGCCTGCGCCGTCCCGTTCCCGCCGGGGGCGGTGGGCACGGCCCCCGTGCCCTTCGAGGCGCCGGACGCCCCGGAACCCCCCGGCGGCGCGGACGACGCCGCCGGGGCCGGCGCGGCGGTGGTGGGCGACGAGGCGGCGCTCTTCTTGTGGTCCGAGCCGCCGCATCCGCCGAGCGCGAGCGACAACGCCAGTACCGCCACGAGACTGCGCTTCACAGGATCACTTCTCCAGAGACCGGGGTGGAAAGCGCCATGATGCGCAGAAGGCCGCGCGTGCGCCTACCGACGGGCGTGCCAAGAAAACGCGGGCCGGTTAGCACCGCTGCGCATAGCGGGCGCCCTAGAGGGGCGTCACATAGGCCCCGGAGATGCCGCCGTCCACCAGGAACTCCGACGCCGTGATGAACGACGCGTCGTCCGACGCCAGGAACGCGACCGCCGCGGCGATCTCCGACGCCTCCGCGAAGCGCCCCACGGGGACGTGGACGAGGCGCCGCGCCGCCCGCTCGGGGTCCTTGGCGAACAGCTCCTGAAGGAGCGGGGTGTTGACGGGGCCGGGGCACAGCGCGTTCACCCGGATGCCCTGCCGCGCGAACTGCACGCCCAGCTCCCGCGACATCGCCAGCACGCCGCCCTTGGACGCGGTGTAGGAGATCTGCGAGGTCGCCGCGCCCATCACCGCGACGAACGACGCGGTGTTGATGATCGATCCCTTGCCCTGCTCCAGCATGTACGGGATGACGTGCTTGCAGCACAGGTAGACGCTGGTCAGGTTGACGTCCTGCACGCGTTTCCAGGCGTCCAGGCCGGTCTCCAGGATCGAGTCGTCGTCGGGCGGCGAGATCCCGGCGTTGTTGAACGCGACGTCCACGCGCCCGTAGGCGCCGTGGACCGTCCGGTACAGGGCCTCGACCGCGTCCTCGCTGGTCACGTCCACCTCGACGAACAGTCCGCCGAGCTCGTCGGCGGCGCTCTTGCCGGCGGTCTCGTCGACGTCGGCGACGACGACCTTCGCGCCCTCGGCGACGAAACGGCGCGCGGTGGCCAGGCCGATGCCGCTGGCGCCGCCGGTCACGACGGCCACCCGGCCTTCCAGACGCTGCATGCTGCTCTCTCTCCTGTCACTCGCGGGGCTTGCGGAGGCTTGTGGGGCTTGCGGGGGCTTGCGGGGCGGGTGCCGGCCGGGCTCAGTCGGCGGCGATGAAGACGTTCTTGGTCTCGGTGAACGCGTCGAGCGCGTCCGGGCCCAGCTCGCGGCCGAGGCCGGACTGCTTGAACCCGCCGAACGGCGTCCAGTACCGCACGGACGAATGGGAGTTCACCGACAGGTTCCCGGCCTCGACGGCGCGGGAGGCCCGCAGGGCGCGGCCGATGTCGCGGGTCCAGATGGAGCCGGACAGCCCGTAGGGCGTGTCGTTGGCGATCCGGTACGCGTCGGCCTCGTCCTCGAACGGGACGACGGTGACGACCGGCCCGAACACCTCGTCGTGCCAGGCCGGGAGCGTCGCGTGGTCGGGGGTGGCGAGGACGGTCGGCGGGAACCAGAAGCCGGGGCCCTCGGGCGCCGAGCCGCGGATCACGACGGGCGCGCCTTCGGGCACGTAAGACGCGACCCGGTCCCGATGCGCGGCGCTGATCAGCGGCCCGACCTCGGTCTTGGCGTCGCGCGGATCGCCGACGGCGACGCCGTGCACGGCCGGTTCGAGCAGTTCGAGGAACCGGTCGTAGACGGGCCGCTCCACCAGGATGCGGGAGCGGGCGCAGCAGTCCTGGCCGGCGTTCTCGAACACCGCGTACGGGGCGGTCGCGGCGGCCTTCTCCAGGTCGGCGTCCGCGAAGACGATGTTCGCGGACTTGCCGCCGAGCTCCAGCGTCAGCCGCTTCACGCCCGGCGCGCACGCCTGCATGATCTCCTTGCCGACCCGCGTCGAGCCGGTGAAGACGATCTTGCGGACGTCCGGATGGTCGACCAGCCGGCGGCCCGCCACCGGCCCCGCGCCCGGCAGCACCTGCAGCACGCCCTCCGGCAGCCCCGCCGCCAGCGCCAGCTCCCCGACGCGGCGGGCGGTGAGCGGGGTGAGCTCCGCCGGCTTGACGATCACCGTGTTGCCCGCGGCGAGCGCGGGCGCCATGCCCCAGCCCATGATCGGCATCGGGAAGTTCCACGGCACGATCACGCCGACGACGCCGAGCGGCTCGGCGAACGTCACGTTCACCCCGCCCGGCACCGGGATCTGCCGCCCGGCGAGCCGCTCCGGCGCGGCGGCGTAGTAGTGCAGGACGTCCCGCAGGTTGCCGGCCTCCCAGCGGGCCTGCCCGACCGGATGCCCGGCGTTGCGGACCTCCAGCGCGGCCAGCTCCTCCAGGTGCGCGTCGACCTGCTCGGCGAACGCCCGCAGCAGCCGCGCCCGGTCGCCCGGCGCCACGTCCCGCCACGCCGGGAACGCCCGCTTGGCCCGTTCCACCGCCGCGTCGGTCTCGTCCGCCGACGCCAGCGCGACGACCTCCACGACCTCCTCGGTCGCCGGATTCAGAACCTCGAACTCGCTCATGTCCCCCTCGATACGTCGCCGGCCCGCCGCGAGCGAACGTGGTCCGGTCACGCGTGGCCCGCGGCTACAGGCGCTCGAAGCCGCGGAACATCTCCCAGTCCGTCACCGCGCGGTCGTAGGCGTCCAGCTCCACGCGCGCGTAGTTGGCGTAGTGCTCGACGACCTCCTTGCCGAACGCGTCGGCGGCCGGCGCGCTGCGCTCCCAGTCGGCCGCCGCCTCGCGGAGCGTCCCGACCACCGTCTCCGCGTCGGTCGCGTACGCGTTGCCCGCGTACGGCTCCTCCAGCGGCAGCTCGTTCTCGATGCCCTGCAGGCCCGCCGCGACCAGCGCCGACACCGCCAGGTACGGGTTGACGTCGCCGCCCGGCACCCGGTTCTCGATCCGCAGCGACGGCCCGTGCCCGACGAGCCGCAGCGCGCACGTCCGGTTGTCCACGCCCCACTTGATCGCGGTGGGCGCGAACGAGCCCGGCTGGTAGCGCTTGTAGGAGTTGATGTTCGGCGCGTACAGCAGGGTGAAGTCGCGCAGGCACGCCTGCTGCCCCGCGATGAAGTGCTCACCGATCTTCGACAGCCCGTGCGGGCCGTCCCCGGCGAGGACGGGCGTCCCGTCGGCGTCGCGCAGCGAGATGTGCACGTGGCAGGAGTTGCCCTCGCGCTCGTTCGGCTTCGCCATGAAGGTGATCGACATGCCCTCCTGGGCGGCGATCTCCTTCGCGCCGGTCTTGTACAGGACGTGGTTGTCGCACGTCCGCAGCGCCTCGTCGAACCGGAACGCGATCTCGTGCTGGCCGAGGTTGCACTCGCCCTTCGCCGACTCGACGTACATCCCCGCGCCGGTCATGCCGTTGCGGATCCGGCGCAGCAGCGGCTCGACGCGGGCGCCGCCGAGCAGCGAGTAGTCCACGTTGTACTGGTTCGCCGGGGTGAGGTCCCGGTACGCCTTCCGCCAGGCGTCCTCGTAGGAGTCCTGGTAGACGACGAACTCCAGCTCCGTCCCGACGTAGGCGCCCCAGCCCCGCTCCGCCAGCCGGCCGAGCTGGCGGCGCAGGATCTGCCGGGGCGAGGGCGCCACGTCGGACCCGTCCTCCCACACGATGTCGGCGTGGACCAGCGCCGCGCCCTCCTGCCAGGGGACCCGGCGGAGCGTCCCGAGGTCGGGGCGCATGACGAAGTCGCCGTAGCCCCGCTCCCAGGACGACATGGAGTAGCCGTCCACCGTGTTCATGTCGACGTCGACGGCCAGCAGGTAGTTGCAGCCCTCCGAGCCGTGCCCGGCCACCTCCTCCAGGAAGTAGCGGGACGACAGCCGCTTGCCCTGCAGGCGCCCCTGCATGTCGGTGATCGCGACGATCACGGTGTCGATCCGGCCCTCCGCCGCCTCCCCGCGCAGCTCGTCGAGGGTGAGCGATGTGGTCACGTGTCCGGTCTCCTAACGGGCTAGCCCAGCGACTGGAGTTCCTGCTCGATGGCCGCCAGCTCCTCGGCGCTGCCCTGCACCTTGGGGCCGGTGAACCACTTGCGGGCCGACAGCACCCACCACAGGCCCGCGCCGCCGAGGACGACGAGGATCGCGATGGGCGAGTAGTTGAAGGTGTCCTTGGTGATCGGCTTCGCCGGCGGCAGGACGAACAGGATCGAGATGACGACGACCCAGACCACGGCGAGCGTGCCGATCGGCTTGCTCCACCTGCCGAGGCTCCACGGGCCGGGCTTGAAGTCCTTGCCCTGCCGCAGCCGCAGGAACGTCGGGATCACGTAGGCGATGTAGAGGCCGATCACCGCGACCGACGTCACCGCCAGGTACGCGGTCAGGTTCCAGATCGCGGGCAGGGCCAGCACGAACGCGCCCCCGGCGGCCAGCCAGATCGCGTTGGTGGGGGTCCGGCTGCGCTTGTTGATCCTGTGCCAGAAGGACGAGAACGGCAGCGCCCCGTCCCGCGAGAACGCGTAGATCATCCGGGAGTTCGCCGTCACCGAGGACATCCCGCAGAAGAACTGCGCGCCGAACGAGACCAGGATCAGCAGCTTGCCCATCGTGTCGCCGGTCGCCGCGATGAAGATCTCCGCGGGGCCGCCCTCGACCGCCTTGCCGTAGTCCTGGATGGCGAAGGTGACGCCGAGCAGCAGCACCCAGCCCGCGACGACCGAGATCAGCACCGAGTTCACGATGCCCTTCGGCCCGGACCGCGCCGCGTCGTGCGTCTCCTCGGTCATGTGCGCGGACGCGTCGTAGCCGGTCAGCGTGTACTGCGACAGCAGCAGGCCGATCAGCGCCGCGTACGCGCCGTACTGCCAGCCCGTCTCGTTGACGAACTTGCCGAACACGAACCCGGCGGACTGGTGGTGCGACGGCTTGACCGCCAGCACCCCCACCACGAACGCGACGCCGAGCACGTGCCACCAGACGCTCACGCTGCTCAGGACCGACACGAGCTTCACGCCGAACTGGTTCAGCAGCGCGTGCACGACCAGCAGGATCGCGAACAGCAGGAACGTGTGGCCGAGCGTCACGCCGTAGCCGAACTGCAGGTCCAGCAGCGGGTTCAGGAAGGCCGCCGACCCGTAGACGATCGCGGCGGTCACCGCGACCTGGCCGATGAAGTTGAACCAGCCGGTGAACCACGACCACGCCGGGCCGTTCGACGGGGCGAGCTTGGCCGCCCAGTAGTACAGGCCGCCGGCGGTCGGGTAGCTGGAGCACACCTCGGCCATCGCGAGCGCGACCAGCAGCGTCATCGCGCCGACGCCGAGCCAGCCCCACGTGATGACCACGGGGCCGCCGCCCTTGAGGCCGATGGTGTAGGAGGTCAGGCAGCCCGACAGCACCGAGATGATGGTGAACGAGACCGCGAAGTTGGAGAAGCCGGACATGGACCGGCTGAGTTCCTGGGCGTAGCCCAGTTCGTGCAGCCGTTTCTCGTCGTCGGACATGGGATCGGGGGATGCCTTGTGCTCGTCGATGCTCACGAGCACCTCCTCGCGTGCCACGGGGGGTTTCGACACAGCCGCAATGGGCTAATGACAGACCATTAATGTTTGCGGAGGGGTCCCGCGTCAACCCCCCGAACGACGACGAAACGCACATGTAACGTGGAGCCCGAAGCCCCCCGCGGACCGAAGGACGGTCATGCCCGCACCCGAGCCTGACCCCCGCGCGCCCGGCGCGGACGCCGCCGGCTCCGGCGTCGCCGACCTGGCGGCCGCGGCGGTGTTCCGGCCCGTCCGCACCGGCAACGCGTTCGAGGAGACCGTCGAGCGGCTCCTCCAGGCGATCAAGCTCGGCGTCGTCGACCGCGGCGAGCGGCTCCCGCCCGAACGCGAGCTGGCTCCCCTCCTCGGCGTCAGCCGCGTCACGCTCCGCGAGGCGATCCGGGCCGTCCAGCAGGAGGGCTACGTCGAGTCCCGCCGGGGCCGCTTCGGCGGGACGTTCGTCACCTACGAGCGGCCGAAGCCCCGGCAGTCCGACCTCAGGCGGGCCCTCGCCCAGATGGGCGGCGACCTCAACGACGCCCTCACCTTCCGGATGGCCGTCGAGACCGGCGCCGCGCAGATTCTCGCCACCACCGACCTGCCGCCCGCCAAGCGGGCCCAGCTGCGCGGGCGCCTCGCCGAGCTGAACGCCGCCGGCCCGGACGAGTACCGCCGCCTCGACACCCTCTTCCACCTCGCCATCGCCGAGATGACCGGGTCCGCGCTGCTGTCGGCCGCCTGCGCCGACGCCCGGATGCGCGTCACCGACCTGCTCAACGCCATCCCCGTCCTCGGCCGCAACATCGAGCACGCCGCCGTCCAGCACGCCGCCATCGTCGAGGCGATCCTCGCCGGCGACCCCGAGGCCGCCCGCCGCGCCGTCGCCGAGCACCTAGAGGGCACCGCCGCCCTCCTCCGCGGCTTCCTGGGGTAGGCGGCCGGTCGCCCGTTGCGCTGAACGCGATGCGGCGCGTTGACGTAGTCTGAGGTGATTGCTGGAGGCCACCCCTCGGTGCGCGGGGTGCACGACGGAGGGGCATGACGCATGGGTTGGCTGGCGGGAGTGCTGATCCTGTTCTTCGGCCTGCTGGCGTCCATCGCGCTGCACGAGCTCGGCCACTTCAGCTTCGCCAAGCTGTTCCACGTGCGGACGACCCAGTTCATGGTCGGGTTCGGGCCCACGATGTGGTCCAAGCGCAAGGGCGAGACCGAGTACGGCGTGAAGTGGATCCCGCTCGGCGGCTACATCCGCATGATCGGGATGCTGCCGCCGCGCAGGGGCGACGCCCCCGGCACCGTCCGGCGGATCAGCACCGGCCCCTGGCAGGGCCTCATCGAGTCCGCGCGCGGCGCGGCGCTCGAGGAGGTGCGGCCCGACGACGGCGACCGGGTGTTCTACGCCAAGCCGTGGTGGCAGAAGCTGATCATCATGTTCGCCGGGCCCGCGATGAACCTGGTGCTGGCGGTGGTCTTCTTCTCGATCCTGCTGATGGGCATCGGGCAGCAGACCGCGCAGCCCGTCATCCAGGAGGTCTCCGAGTGCGTCGTCCCGGCGAGCCAGTCGAACGTGACGAGCTGCCCCGCGAACGCGACCCCGACCCCCGCCCACCAGGCCGGGATGCGGCCCGGCGACCGGATCCTGTCCTTCCAGGGCCACAAGATCAAGGACTATGAGCAGCTCCGGAAGCTGATCCGCGACTCCGGCGGGCAGAACGTCCCGGTGACGATCCGGCGCGACGGCCGGGAGATGGCGCTGACCGTCCCGATCGCCCGCAACCAGATGTACGACCTCAAGGACGACACCAAGATCGTCAACGTGGGGTTCCTCGGCATCACGCCGACCCAGGCCATGGAGCGGCAGGGGCCCGGCGCCGTCGCCGAGGCCATGGGGTCGATGACCGAGCACACCGTCGGCGCGCTCGTCCGGATGCCGCAGAAGATGGTCGGCGTCTGGAACGCCGCGTTCGGCGGCGACAAGCGCGATCCGAACGGCCCGGTCGGCGTCGTCGGCGTCAGCCGCATCGGCGGCGACGTCGCCGCCTCCAAGACCCTCACGACCACCGAGAAGGTCTGGTACTTCGTCATGCTGCTCGGCTCGCTGAACCTGGCGGTCGGGCTGTTCAACCTCGTCCCGCTGCTCCCGCTGGACGGCGGCCACATGGCGGGCGCGCTGCTGGAGGCGTTGAAGAAGGCCTTCGCGCGGGTCTTCCGCAAGCCCGACCCCGGCTACGTCGACGTCGCCAAGGCCCTGCCCGTCACCTACGTGATGGCGGCCGTCCTGATCGTCATGGGCGGCCTGCTCATCTACGCCGACGTCTTCAACCCGATCAGATTCAAGGGCTGACCGGGTTCCGCGGCCGATCCGCCGCGGGGGCCGGTCAGACGGCGACCGGCATCTCGCCGGTCTTCAGGAACGCGTCCAGCGCCGCCTCGTAGGGGGCGATGTCCAGGCCCTGCGCGGCGAGCCACACGTCCGACCCGTACGTGCCCGCGTAGCGCTCGCCGCCGTCGCAGATCAGCGTCACCACGCTGCCGCGCTCGCCGCGCGCCCGCATCCCCGCGATCAGCTCCGCCGCGCCCCACATGTTGGTGCCCGTCGACCCGCCCACGTCCCGGCCGCTGACCCGGCTCGTCCAGCGCATCGCCGCGACGGACGCCGCGTCCGGCACCTGGATCATCCGGTCGATCACCGTCGGCAGGAACGACGGCTCGACCCGCGGCCGGCCGATGCCCTCGATCCGCGAGCCCGCCGCGGTCCGCTCCGGGTCGCCGTCGGCGAACGAGCCGAAGAACGCCGAGCCCTCCGGGTCCACCACCGCGAGCCGCGTCTGGAACCGCCGGTACCGGACGTACCGGCCGATCGTCGCGGACGTCCCGCCCGTCCCGGCGCCGACCACCACCCAGGACGGCTCGGGGAACCGCTCCAGCCGCATCTGCTCGAAGATCGACTCGGCGATGTTGTTGTTGCCGCGCCAGTCCGTCGCCCGCTCGGCGTAGGTGAACTGGTCCATGAAGTGCCCGCCGCACTCGGCGGCGAGCCGCCGCGACTCGTCGTAGATCGCGGACGGGTCGCCGACGAGATGGCAGCGGCCCCCGTAGAACTCGATGAGGCCGATCTTCTCGGGGCTCGTCGTCGCCGGCATCACCGCCACGAACGGCAGCCCGAGCAGCCGCGCGAAGTACGCCTCGGACACCGCCGTCGACCCGCTGGAGGCCTCGATGATCACCGTCCCCTCGCGGATCCAGCCGTTCGCCAGCCCGTACAGGAACAGCGACCGCGCCAGCCGGTGCTTCAGCGAGCCCGTCGGGTGCACCGACTCGTCCTTGAGGTACAGGTCGATGCCCCACTCCGGGGGCAGCGGGAACACGTGCAGATGCGTGTCGGCGCTGCGGTTGGCGTCGGCCTCGACCTTGCGGATCGCCTCCGCGATCCAGGCCCGGCCCCCGGGGTCGCAGCGGTCGGCGGTACGGCTCACGTGATGTTCCCCTCGATCCTCGTCGATCACCCGGGTCCCACGATATCCGCGCATGTCACCGGGCATTATGGTGCCCAGCAGGGGGGCACATGATCGACCTTTTCCGGCACCGGATCGTGGAGACCGGGCGGCTGCCGCTGTTCGGCTTCTTCACCGCGTTCATCCTCACGTTCGTTCTGACGCGGGTGATCGTCCGGCTGATCCGCGCCAACGTGAGCGGCTGGTTCGGCAACGTCCGGGCCGGCGACACCCACGTCCACCACGTCGTGTTCGGCGTGGTGCTGATGCTGGTCGGCGGCGTCGCGAGCCTCGCCACCCCGGACGCCTACGTCGCGCTCGACTGCGCCGCGGCCGTCGTGTTCGGGGCGGGCTCCGCGCTGGTGCTGGACGAGTTCGCGCTGCTGCTGCACCTCAGCGACGTCTACTGGACGGAGAAGGGCCGCGCGTCCGTCGACGCCGTCTTCGTCGCGATCGCCGTCACCGGGCTGCTGCTGCTCGGCATCCGCCCGTTCGGGTTCGCCGACGCCGTCCCCGACCCGGCGGGCAGCGCCCTCGCGCGGGCGTACTTCGCCTCCACCGTCGCCAACCTCGTCCTCGCGGTGATCACCCTGCTGAAGGGCAAGATCTGGACGGGCCTGATCGGGCTGTTCCTGCCCGTCCTGCTGGTGGTGGGCGCGATCCGGGTGGCGCGCCCGGGGTCGCCGTGGTCGCGCTGGCGGTACGCCCCGGACTCGCGCAAGTACCAGCGGGCCGTGCACCGGGAGGTCCGGTTCCGGCGGCCGCTGATCCGGGCGAAGATCTGGGTGCAGGAGTTCATCGCCGGCCGCCACGACCTCATCCCGCCGGAGCTGCTGCAGCGCAGCGCCGACGCCGCCGAGCGCGCCCGCCGCCGCCGGGTGGCCCGCGCCGCCCGCGGTAGGCCCTCGGCACCCGGGCCCCGATGCGGGTGACGATCTCATACGAGATGGTGCCGAGCGCCTCCGCCCACTCCTGCGCGGTCGGCTCGC
>NZ_JABMCA010000102.1:0-27267 GCF_014706005.1 Actinomadura sp. RB99
CGGGTGCACGGCCCGTTCAGCCCCCGTGACGGGGACCGCTGCAATCCCGCGAAGCTGCTGCTCGACCCGTACGGCAAGGCCGTCGAGGGCGGCGTCCGCTGGCACGAGTCGCTGTTCTCCTCGACGTCCGGCGGCGGGCCGGCCGGGCGGCTGGCCCGGCGGCGCGGGCGGGACGTCACGCCCGCGGCGGCGCCGTTCTCGCCGCCGTCTCCGGTCGCGGTCGCGGTGGTCTCTTCGTCAGTGCCTTCGGCGTTGGCCGCATCGGCTTCGTTATCAAGCATCCGGGCAATCTCCCGTCAGGCTCCCGGGCGCGACCGCTCGTGCCGCCAGGGGGCGGTCCGTGCGGTGCGCCGCGCAGGAGCGCTCCGTCAGTCATCGGCGTCGTCACCGCCGGACGGTCGTCCGGTCGTGACGACGAAGTCGTCGGGGGTGCGCCCGCCGTCCCCTGCGGGACCGGTTCCGTGTCGCCACGGCTTCGGTCTCACGATCAGGCGCTGACGGCATCCACGCTCGCGGGGTCCCCGGGGCGCGGCCGCGCGCCGCCGGCCGTCCCGGCTTCGTCGCCGGACGGCAGGCCGGTCTCCCGGTCCGGATCCAGAGGATCCGCGAGGCCACCGGTGGCCGCGTCCAGGGGCCCCTGCGCCAGCCTGGTCACCAGTGGCGGTGACGGCGGCGCGAGGTCGGCGACCTGGCGCAGTCCGGTGAGGATGTCGTCGGGTCGTACGGCCGGTGTGGAATGCCGAACAACCATTCGAAGTATCGCACAAGGGGCATCCGCCGCCTCCGCGGCGCGCCGGTCCAGCTCACAGGAGGACACGGCAGCGCGCACGTCGAACCGGCGCCGCCCCTTCTTGGTGAGGCGCTCGACCTCGATGTTCCCGGCGGCCATGAAGGCGGCCACGGCAGCGGCGGCGGCGTCCTGCGCCACCCCGTCCAGCCGGATCCGCCATTCGGACGCCTCGAGCCGATCGGCGAGCGCGGCCGGCTTGGCCTGCGCGTCGCCGGCGCGTCCCGGCCCGGCCGGCACGACATCCACGATGTCGAGCCCGGGGGGCAGGGCCGCGTCGAGATCGGCCTGCACCCGCGCAGGGTCGCGGGTCTCGGTCAGCCCGATCTCGAGGTACTCCGCCTCACTGGCAACCCCAGTCGCCGCCGCACCCGCGTACGAGATCTTCGGGTGGGGGGTGAATCCGCCGCTGAACGCGACAGGGATCCCGGCGCGCCGCACGGCGCGTTCCACGGCCCGGGAAATGTCGCGGTGGCTCGTGAACCGCAGCCTGCCGCGCTTCGCATAGCGCACGCGCAGGCGCTGGATCACGGGGGCCGGCGCCGGTCCCTCCGGCATGGGTGCCAGGGTTCTGGTCCTTCCTACTCGCGTCGAGTCGAAAAACAAGGTCTCTCTATAGAGTACGGGGCGGCGGGCATCGTTGTGCCGGGCCCGTCCCCCGGACGGCCGCCCCCGCGCAGGCCGCGGACCCGAAAAGCCCGATTCCATGGGCGATTCGCGGCCGCGGCGCGCGATGTCAGACGACCGAAAGCGGAAGCAGCTTCCGGCCCGTCGGGCCGATCTGGATCTCCGTGCCCATGGTCGGGCACACGCCGCAGTCGTAGCACGGCGTCCAGCGGCAGTCCTCGACCTCGGTCTCGTCGACGGCGTCCTGCCAGTCCTGCCAGAGCCACTCGCGGTCCAGGCCCGCGTCGAGGTGGTCCCAGGGCAGCACCTCGACCTCGTCGCGCTCCCGGACGGTGTACCAGTCGACGTCCACGGGCTCGCCGGCGAAGGCCTTCTCCGCGCAGGCCGTCCAGCGCTCGTAGGAGAAGTGCTCGCTCCAGCCGTCGAAGCGGCCGCCGTCCTCCCACACCGCGCGGATGACCTTGCCGACGCGGCGGTCGCCGCGCGACAGCAGGCCCTCGACGATGGACGGCTGGCCGTCGTGGTAGCGCAGGCCGATCGCGCGGCCGTACTCCTTGTCGCCGCGCAGCTCGTCCTTGAGGGCCTTGAGGCGGCGGTCGACGGTCTCGTGGTCGCACTGCGCGGCCCACTGGAACGGGGTGTGCGGCTTCGGCACGAACCCGCCGATCGACACCGTGCAGCGGATGTCCTTGCGGCCGGTCGCCTCGCGGCCCGCCTGGATCACCCGCTTGGCCATGCCCGCGATCGCGAGGACGTCCTCGTCCTCCTCGGTGGGCAGCCCGCACATGAAGTACAGCTTGACCTGCCGCCAGCCGTTCTCGTACGCGGTGGTGACGGTGCGGATCAGGTCGTCCTCGGTGACCATCTTGTTGATCACCTTGCGCATCCGCTCGGAGCCGCCCTCCGGCGCGAACGTCAGGCCGGAGCGGCGGCCGCCGCGGGAGAACTCGTTGGCGAGCGTGATGTTGAAGGCGTCCACGCGGGTGGACGGCAGCGACAGCGAGGTGTTGGTGCCCTCGTAGCGGTCGGCGAGGCCCTTGGCGACCTCGCCGATCTCGCTGTGGTCGGCGCTGGACAGGCTGAGCAGCCCGACCTCCTGGAAGCCCGACTCCTTCAGCCCCTGGTCGACCATCTCGCCGATCGTGGTGATCGACCGCTCCCGCACCGGACGGGTGATCATCCCGGCCTGGCAGAACCGGCAGCCGCGGGTGCAGCCCCGAAAGATCTCCACGCTGAACCGCTCGTGCACCGTCTCCGCCAGCGGCACCAGCGGCTTCTTCGGGTACGGCCACTGGTCGAGGTCCATGACGGTGTGCTTCTCGATCCGCCACGGCACGCCCGGACGGTTCGGCGCGACCCGCTGGATCCGCCCATCGGGCAGGTACGTCACGTCGTAGAAGCGCGGCACGTACACCCCGCCGGACGCCGCGAGCCGCATCAGCAGCTCGTCGCGGCCGCCGGGCGACCCCTCGCCCTTCCACTCCCGCACGACCTCGGTGATCGCCAGCGCGATCTCCTCGCCGTCGCCGAGCACCGCGGCGTCGACGAAGTCGGCGATCGGCTCGGGGTTGAACGCGGCGTGCCCGCCCGCGACCACGATCGGGTGCTCGTCGGTGCGGTCCGCGGCGTCCAGCGGGATGCCCGCGAGGTCCAGCGCCGTCAGCAGGTTGGTGTAGCCCAGCTCGGTGGAGAACGACACCCCGAACACGTCGAACGCGGCGACCGGGCGGTGCGCGTCCACGGTGAACTGCGGGATGCCGTGCTCGCGCATGACGGCCTCCATGTCGGGCCAGACCGAGTAGGTCCGCTCCGCCAGCACGCCCTCGCGCTCGTTCAGGATCTCGTAGAGGATCTGGACGCCCTGGTTCGGCAGCCCGACCTCGTAGGCGTCCGGGTACATCAGCGCCCACCGGACGTCGGCGCCGTCCCAGTCCTTGACCTGCGAGTTCAGCTCACCGCCGACGTACTGAATCGGCTTCTGCACGCTCGGGAGCAGCGGCTCCAGGCGCGGGAAGAGCGACTCGACAGGCATGGCGGTGTCCTCCGTGCTGCGTTCAGGGGATGAGGGCCCAGCCTACCGCCGCGCCCCAGTCGAACGGTCTCCATCGGACGGCGTCGGCCGGACGGCGTCAGTCGAACGGGCGGCGGCGGATGTGCACGGCCTGCAGCAGCCCGAAGGCGATCATGTTCGCGAACGTCGCGGAACCGCCGTAGGACACGAACGGCAGCGGCAGGCCGGTGATCGGCATGATGCCGAGCGTCATGCCGACGTTCTCGAACGTCTGGAACGCCAGCCAGCACACCACCCCGGTCGCCACCAGCGTGCCGAACAGGTCGGCGGCCTGGGACGCGATCCGCAGCCCGCGCCACAGCACGACGCCGAGCAGCAGGACGATCACGGCGGCGCCGACGAAGCCGAGCTCCTCCCCCGCGACGGTGAAGATGAAGTCGGTCTGCTGCTCGGGCACGAAGTGCCCGCCGGTCTGCTGGCCGTTGAACAGGCCCTTGCCGAACGGCCCGCCCGAGCCGATCGCGATCCGCGCCTGCTGGGCGTTGTAGCCGGCGCCGCGCGGGTCCGCGGACGGGTCCAGGAACGCGGTGAACCGGTCGATCTGGTACTTCTTCAGCAGCCCGAAGAAGAACACCGCGGCCCCGGCGGCCGCCCCGCCCGCGACGAGCCCGACCAGCCAGCGCTTCTGCGCCCCGGAGACCGCGAGCATGCCCAGCACGACCGCGATGAACACCAGCGTGGTGCCGAGGTCGGGCTGCAGCATGATCAGGACGCCGGGCACCCCGGCGAGCGCCAGCGCGAGCAGCACGTCCCGGCGGCCCGGGCCGATCTCGCCGTCCCGCGGCTCGCCCAGGATCATCGCCAGCAGCACCACCAGGCCGACCTTCGCGAACTCCGACGGCTGGATCTGGAACCCGCCGCCGACGACGATCCACGAGTGCGACCCGTTGATCGTGGAGCCGAGCGGGGTCAGCACCGCCAGCAGGCCGACGCACGCCAGCGCGTACAGGATCGGGACGTAGGCGCGCAGCAGCCGGTAGTCCAGGACGGTGACGACGCCGCCCAGCACGAACCCGATGAGCAGGTTCAGGATGTGCCGCTTCAGGAACCCCTCGGGGTCGTCGCCGTGCTCCGCCGCCAGCTGGAACGTCGCGGACCGCACCAGCAGCGCCCCGACCACCGACAGGACCAGCACCGTGACGGTCAGCGGCCAGTCCAGCTTCCGCAGCCCGGCGAGGCGCCCCTGCCACAGGCTCCGGTCGCCGTACCCGCCGACCGACCCGGCTCCCGTGCTGTTCAGCATCGTCCCGCTCCGATCGGCGGCGCGCATCGCCGCGCGCCCACGTGGATCGCGGCGTCCGCAGCGGCCACGGCGGTCGGCGCGGCGGTCACGGCGCGGTCCCCTGGACGGGCGCCTTCGGCAGGTCGGACGGCAGCTTCCCGTCCGTCAGCAGCGGCTTCTGCTTCTTCGTCCCGTACATGGCCTCCCAGATCTCCCGGACCGCCGGGGCCGCCGTCACGGCGCCCTGCCCGCCCTGGGCGACCATGACGATCACCGCGTAGCGCGGGTGCTTCACCGGGCCGAACGAGGCGAACCACGAGTTGTCGTCCTTGCCGTAGACCTCGGCGGTACCGGTCTTGCCGGCCACGTCGACCGTCTTGAAGTCGAAGCCGTTGAACGCCCCGGCGGCGGTGCCGCTCTTGGTGACGCCCGCGAGGCCGCTCCGGATGTAGGCCAGCACCTTCGGGTCGACGGGCAGCTTCGTCGGCGGCGGCGCGGTGATCCGCCGCTCGATGCCGCCGTCCGGGCGCATCACCGCGAGGCCGAGGCGCGGCGTGAACAGCTTGCCGCCGTTGGCGACCGCCGCGTACGCGCGGACGAGCTGCAACGGCGTGACCAGCACGTCGCCCTGGCCGACGGAGAAGTTCGCGGCGTCACCGGCGCGCCACACATAACCGTCGACGCAGTTCTCCGCCGCGACCGCCTTCAGGTACGCGGCGCGCGCGGGGTCGGTCTTCTGCACGTCGGGGAAGCCCGTCTTGGCCGCCTTGCAGTCGCCCTTCTTGGTGGCGTCCCAGTAGTCCTTCTTCCACCCGCGGTCGGGGATGCGGCCGCTCGACTCGCTCGGCAGGTCGATCCCGGTGGGCTTGCCGAACCCGTAGTTGCGGGCCATCTTCACCATCGGGTCCGACGGGTTCTTCTTCGGGTGCATGCCGCCGTCGCGGAGCCACTCCTCGTACGCGAACTTGTAGAACACCGTGTCGCACGACTTCACCAGCGCGGTGTGCAGGCTCATCGAGCCGAGCGCCTCGCCCTCGAAGTTGTGGAACGCGCGGCTGCCGACGTCGAACGACCCGGGGCACTGGTAGGTGCCGTTCAGCGGGTAGCCGTCGCTCACCGCCGCCGCCACCGACGAGACCTTGAAGGTGGAGCCCGGCGCGAACTGGCCCTGGGTGACCCGCGAGATCAGCGGCTCGCCCTTCTTCTTGCCGAGCAGCGCGTCGTATTCGTCCTGGGAGATGCCGCCGGTCCAGATGCTGGGGTCGTAGGTGGGGTAGCTGGCCATCGCGACCATCCGGCCGGTCTGCACGTCCATCACCACGGCGGCGCCCGCGTCGGACGGGTGGCCGCCCTTGCGGCCGTTCTCGATCGCGTGCTTGAGGGCCTTCTCCGCGGCGCCCTGCACGCCCGCGTCGATGCTGGTGACGAGGTTGCCGCCCGGTACGGCCGACTTCTCCTCGGCGGTGCCGGTGACGCGGCCCTGGCTGTCGACCAGCACGCGACGGAACCCGGGCTCCCCGCGCAGCGCCGCGTCGTACTGGGCTTCCAGCCCGGCGCGGCCGATCAGGTCGACGCCGCTGTAGCCGGTGACCTTCAGGCCCTTGCGCTTGTCGAGCTCTTCCTGGGTGATCGGCTGCAGGTAGCCGAGCACCTGCGCGGCGGCCGCGCCCTCGGGCCGCGGGTAGTCGCGGACGGCCTGGACCTGCGCGGTCACGCCGGGGAAGTCCTCCTGCCGCTCCATGATCTGGAGGGCGCGCTTCGGGTCGACGTGGTCCTCGACGGGGATCGGCTGGTACGGCGAGCCCGGCCAGCACGGCCGCTTGATGCCGGGGCCGCACAGCCGGATGCGGTTCGCGACGTCCTGGTAGGTGGTGCCGAGGACGCCCGCGAGCCGGTCCATCACGGTCTTGCCGCCGTCCTTCTGCCGCGACAGCGTCGTGCGGTCCACCGACACCACGAGTGCGCTGCGGTTGCGGACGAGCGGGATCCCGCGGTCGTCCAGGATCATGCCGCGGACGGCCGGGACGACGATGTCGCGGGTGCGGTTCTGGTCGGCGAGCTGCTGGTAGTGCGAGCCGTCGAGGATCTGCATGGACCAGAGCCGGCCCATCAGGATCAGCAGCAGCAGCCCGACGAGCACGTACAGGACGACGAGGCGGAAGTGCGTTCGGGGATTCACAGGCCGCCGCCCCGCCCCGACATCGCGCGGTAGCGGGCGGCGGGCACCGACAGGCGGTCCCCGCGGGAGCGTTCGCCGCGCTCGTACCTCCGGGTGACGCGCAGCACCGCCCAGACGACGAACGGGCTGGCGACCACGTCGTAGCCGACCTGCAGCGGCACCATGCTCGACACGGTGTCCCACTGGGCGCGCGGATCGCCGAGGATCATGCCGGTGACCGCGTACAGGACCGTGCCCGCGAGGGCGCCGGCGGCGACCGCGAAGAACGGCACGACCGTCTGCCGGTCCATCTCGGCGGACGCGATGCCGCACAGGTAGCCGATGAGGCAGTAGACGAGCGCGTACCGGCCGATGGTGTGGTCGGCGGGCGGGATGATGTCGGCGGCGAGGCCCGCGAGGAACCCGGTGACCATGCCGGTCATCGAGCCGAAGACGAGCGCGAGCGCCACCACCGCCAGCAGCACCAGGTCGGGCTGCACCCCGCCGGGCAGCGGCAGCCGGTTGGCCACCGACACCTGCAGGACCAGCACGGCCACGATCACCAGCACGGTGGTGAGGACGCGGCCCGTCTGCGACGTCTCCGGTGGGTTCAGCACGTCATCCCCCCGAGCTCGGGTTCGCGGACGGGGTGGCGGTGCCGTCCGCTTCGGTCTTGGGTCCCTTCTTGCCCTTCTTCTTCTTGCCGGGCGAGCCGCTGGCGGACGGCGTCGCGCTCGGGCTCGGCGAGGGCGGGGGGCTGGGTCTCGCGGGCAGCACCGCGTCGCGCGGGTCGGTCTTCGGCGGGGCCACCACCACGGCGACCACGTCGAGGCTGGTGAAGTGGACGAACGGCTTGACGTAGGCGGTGCGGGTCAGCCCGCCGGACGCGGCGTCGATGCGCTCCACGGTACCGATCGGGACGCCCGGCACGTACGGGCGCTCGCCCTGCGAGCCGAGCGTGACGAGCCGCTGCCCGACCCGCATCGGCGCGCTGGCGTCCAGCAGCTGGAAGCGCAGCGGGGTGGCGCCGCCGCCGAGGCCGCGCCGCCCGGCGCCCTGCACGATGCCGATCTCCTTGGAGTCCTCCAGGCGGGACCCGACGGAGGAGGTCTGGTCGGTGGCGAGCAGCACGGTAGCGGTGGCGGGGCCGACCCGGGTGACCCGGCCGACGAGCCCGTCCGCGCTCATCACGGTCATGTCGGGGCGGACGCCGCTGCTGCTGCCCGCGTCGATGGTGACGGTGTCCTCGAAGCCCTGGCCGGCGGAGATCACCTGCGCGGCGAGGATCTTGTAGCCGCCCATCCCGGCGGTGCCGAGCAGCCGCTGCAGCTGCGCGGAGCGGCCCTGGTCCAGCCGGGTGGAGCGCAGCTGCTCGCGCAGCCGCTGGTTGTCGCGGGCGAGCCGGTCGGCGCGGCGCTTCTCGCCGGGCGCGTCGGTGATCGCGCCGAAGGTGTTGCCGACGGGCCGCACCACCGACGCCGACGCCCGCTCCACCGGCCCGAACACGGTCGCGCCGAGGCTCCTCAGCCCGCTGAGCGGCGAGTGGTCCCCGCCGCGGTAGTCCACGGTGATCATCGCGAGGGCCGCGACGAGCAGCACGCCGAGTACCGCGCGGGTGCGCCGGGTGTCCTTCACCCACCGACCTCCGGATTCTCTGGTCGCCGCCGGGAGTTCAGTGCCGCGACTCCGGCACGAGGACCTGCCGGAGCGACTCGAAGTCCTCGACGCACTTGCCGGTGCCGAGCACGACCGAGTCGAGCGGGTTGTCCACCAGGTGGATCGGCATGCCGGTCTCCTCGCGGAGCCGCTCGTCCAGGTTCTTCAGCAGCGCGCCGCCGCCCGTCAGGGCGATCCCGCGGTCCATGATGTCGCCGGAGAGCTCCGGCGGGCACTTGTCGAGCGTGGTCTTCACCGCGTCCACGACGGCGTTGACCGGTTCCTCGATCGCCCGCCTGACCTCCTCGGCGGAGATCACGACGGTCTTGGGCAGCCCGCTGACGAGGTCGCGGCCGCGGATCTCGGCGTGCGGCTCCTCGTCGCCGCCGGGATAGGCGGACCCGATCGCCATCTTGATCTCCTCGGCGGTCCTTTCCCCGAGCATCAGCGAGTACTCCTTCTTGGAGAAGGAGATGACCGCCTGGTCCAGCTCGTCGCCGCCGACCCGCACCGACTGGCTCGTCACGATGCCGCCGAGCGAGATGATCGCGACCTCGGTGGTGCCGCCGCCGATGTCGACCACCATGTTGCCGGTCGGCTCGTAGACGGGCAGCCCGGCGCCGATCGCGGCGGCCATGGGCTCCTCGATGATGTACACGCGGCGGGCCCCGGCCTGGTAGCCGGCGTCCTTGACGGCGCGCTGCTCCACCCCGGTGATCCCGCTCGGCACGGCCACCACGATGCGCGGCTTGGCGAAGTGCCGGCGTTTGTGGACCTTCTGGATGAAGTACCGGAGCATCCGCTCGGTGACGTCGAAGTCGGCGATGACACCGTCCTTGAGCGGGCGGACCGCCACGATGTTGCCGGGCGTGCGGCCGATCATCCGCTTGGCCTCGATGCCCACCGCGACGATCTTGCCGGTGTTGGTGTTGATCGCGACCACGGACGGCTCGTTGAGGACGATGCCGCGCCCCCGCACGTACACGAGCGTGTTGGCGGTACCAAGGTCGACCGCCATGTCACGGCCGAGAAACGACAGCTTGTTACCCATGAAGAAAGGGAGCCCTTCATGATTGTCGGGCGTGTATAGCGGCGCGTCCATCGTAACGTGCGGGCGCGCTCGCAGGCAGTCGCCCCCGCTCCGCGCGTCGCCCAAAAAACGGGTCCTGAGCAGCCCGCTTTTAGCTAAAGCACGCGGGCCGGAAACCTCCGGCCCGCGTGTCGTGCGCGACCCGTCCCACGGGCACGGGCATGCCCGCGGCCGGTGGGCCGTTTCGCGCGGAGCGGCTGCGCGGCGGGAAACGGTCTGCCGGCCGTGACGGGGTTCCAGGGGTCGCCCCCCGGGGGAATTCAGCCGAGCTCGGGGAAGAAGAGCTTGATCTCGCGCTCGGCGGAGTAGGTGGAGTCGGAGCCGTGGACGATGTTCTCGCCGATCTCCAGGGCGAAGTCGCCGCGGATGGTCCCGGGCGTGGCGCTGACCGGGTCGGTGGCGCCGGCCAGGGCGCGGAACGCCTCGATGGCGCGCGGGCCCTCGACGACCATGGCGACGAGCGGGCCGCCGGTGATGAACTCGACCAGCTCGCCGAAGAACGGCTTGTCGGCGTGCTCCTCGTAGTGGGTCTCGGCGGTCTCGCGGGCGAGCGTGCGCAGTTCGAGCGCGACGAGCGTCAGGCCCTTGCGCTCGATCCGGGAGATGACCTCGCCGACGACGCCGCGCCGGACACCGTCGGGCTTGACCAGGACGAGAGTGCGCTCGGACACGTGTGTTTCTCCTTGAGCAATTCAGATTGGGTGAGCGCGCGAATCCTACCCGGCTTCGGGGGCCGGAGCGGATTCGGCGACGCGGCCGTGCCGGAGCGCGGTGCTGCCGCCCCGTTCGAAGGCGCCGCCGCGCCGTTCGGCGGCGCGCGCGTGGCGGGCGATGAGGCGCAGGGTGAGGGCGGCGAGCAGGACGGCCGCCGCGCCTGCGATGAGGAGCCAGGCGCGGTAGCCGTCGGCGAGCGCGTCGAGACGTCCCGCGCCGGTGAGCGCGCGGGTTCGCCGCAGCCGGTCCGCTTGCAGCGAGAGGACGCAGAGCTGTCCGGCGAGGACGGCGGGGAAGCACAGCGAGAGGCCGAACAGCGCGGCGCCGACGTGCGCGTCGCGCAAGGAGGCGGCGAGCGCCAGTCCGGCGCCGGTGCCGAGCGGGACGAGCAGGACGACCGGCGTCCAGCGTCCGGTGGGGCCTGCGGCGAGCGCCAGGCCGATGCCGGCGGCCATCAGGGCGTAGCCGGCCATGACGGCGGCGCGGGGGCGCGCGCGGGACGCCGCGAGCGCACCGGTCACCGTCGCCGCCGCAGCGGCGGCGACCGGCAGGAGGCGGGACGCGGGGGCACCCGCGGCGGCGAGACCGGACAGCGGCGCCGCGAGCGGGTAGGCGAGCAGCCCGGTGGCGACCATGACGGGCGCGCAGCCGAAGGGGCCGCCCTCGGCGCCGCCCGCGAGCGCGAGCCCGGCGAGCGCGGCGAGCGCGGACGCGGCCACGACCAGGCGGGCGCCCGGCGACCATCCGTGCGCGGCGACGACGGCGAGGAACGCGAAGCCCGCCACGGGGACGCACGGCAGCGCGAGCCGTCCGCGTTCGGCGAGGCGCGGCGGCGGCAGCGTCCAGGGGACGCGCCCGCGCAGCAGCACGCCGAGGACGGCGGCGGCCGCCGCCGCGCCGGCGAGCCAGGGGTAGGGGGCGAGCGCCGCGTGCCAGCCGCCCGGCGCGGTCCCAGGGCGTGGCGGCGGGACGGCGCGCAGTGCCACCGGCATCGCGATCAGGAGCGACGCGGCCAGCACGCCCGCCCAGAGGGCGGACAGGGCGGCGTTCCGCCGTTCCCACACGAGGACGAGGGAGGCGGGCAGCGCGATCCCGGCTCCAGCGCCCTGCGCGGCGCGGACCGCGCCGACCACCGGCACCGAACCGGCGAACCGGACGGCGCCGAGCCCGCCGAGCAGGACGGCGAGGCCGGTCGCGAGGACCGCCCACGCGGGGAGGCGGCGGGCGGCGACGGCGGCGAGCGGGAGGGTGAGGGCGAGCGCGGGCAGCGACAGGCCGGTGGCGCGCAGCAGGGCGGGGACACGGCCCTCGCCGAGGCCGAGGGCGTGCGCGGCCACGGGAACGATGCCGGCGGTGGCGTCGGGCACGACCAGCACCGCGGCGGGGAGCACGGTGACGGCGGTCAGCAACGCGCCGAGGGCCGCGCCCCGGCGCCGTGCCGCCGCGGCGCCGGCGGCGGGAGGGTCCGGTGCCGGGAGCGGGACACCCGGCCGGTCGTGCGCGTGGGAGGACACGGCGTGCTCCTTCGGAGGTCGTCCCCACCGAACGCACTATTTCCCAATAAAGAAGAATGTCGGAATTGTTTGCGTGGAACGCGCAGGGATTCGGCGGAGGAAGTGATGCCGTCCCCGAGAATTTAGCGCGCCGGGAGCCGCTCCACCTTGCGTCCCATCCAAAAGGCCGTCAGCCAGAGCGCCCCGAACAGCGCGCCGAGGAAGAACATCGCCGGCACCATGAACCCGGTCGCGATGATCGCCACCTGCAGCGCCGAGCCCGCCGCGAACGACCACGGGAACCGCAGCAGCCCGGCCATCAGCAGGCACAGCACCGCGAGGCCGCCGCACACCGCCCCGGCCGTCGTCCCGGACACGTCCAGCACCGAGATCGCCACCGGGATCGCCAGCGCGATCACGATCGCCTCGCAGGCCAGCACCGTGGCGTACAGCCGCCGCACCGGGCTGCCGGGCTTCCGCCCGGCCGGCTCCGGGGTGCCCTCCGTCGCGCCCTGCGCAGTGCCCTCGGTCATGGCGGTCACCGGCCCCCCTCTACCCGCAGCAGTGTCCTGGCGTCGCCGGCGGTGACCACCGAACCGGTGATCAGGACGCCCGCGCCCCGGTACTCGCCGGTCTCCTCGGCGAGGCCGATCGCCTGGTCGATCGCGTCGTCCAGGCGGTCGGCGACGTGCACCCGCTCCGGCCCGAGGATCCCCTCGGCGATCTCCGCCAGCTCCTCGGGGGGCAGCGACCGCGGCGAGGAGTTGCGGGTGACGACCAGCTCCGCCACGACCGGTTCGAGCTGGTCGAGGACCCCGGCGACGTCCTTGTCCGCGGCGACGGCGAGCACGCCGACCAGCCGGGTGAAGCCGAACGACTCGGTGACCGTCGCGACGGTCGCCGCCATCCCGGCCGGGTTGTGCGCCGCGTCCAGCAGCACGGTCGGGCCCGTCCGGGCGACCTCCAGCCGCCCCGGCGACGCCGACTTGGCGAACCCGCTGCGCACCAGCGCCGGGTCGAGCTGCCCCTCGTCGCCGCCGAGGAACGCCTCGCCGGGCGCGATCCGGGTGGCGGCCTCCAGCGCGACCTCTCCCCTGGTCGGCGCGCCGCTGGCGAACGCCTCGACGGCCGCCAGCGCGGTCGCGGCGTTGCTCGCCATGTGCTCCCCGAACAGCGGCAGGAAGATCTCGTCATAGGTGCCGTGCAGGCCGCGCACGCCGATCATCTGGCCGCCGACCGCGACGTCCCGGCTCAGCACGCCGTACTCGATGCCCTCGCGCGCCGCGGCGGCGCCCGTCTCCACGACCCGCCGCAGCAGCACCTCGGCCGCCTCGACGGGCTGCTGGGACAGCACCGCCACGCAGCCCGGCTTGATGATCCCCGCCTTCTCCCCGGCGATCTCCTCGAGGGTGTCGCCCAGGTAGCGGGTGTGGTCCAGGCCGATCGGGGTGACGACGGCGACCGTGCCGTCGGCGACGTTCGTGGCGTCCCAGGTGCCGCCCATGCCGACCTCGACCACCGCCACGTCGACGGGGGCGTCGGCGAACGCGGCGAACGCCATCGCCGTGAGGACCTCGAAGAACGACAGCCGCACCTCGTGCTTGCCGTCGACCAGCTGCACGTAGGGCAGCACGTCCTGGAACGCCTCGGCGAACCGCTCCTCGCTGATCGGCTCCCCGTCGATCGCGATCCGCTCGCGCAGCGTGGTCATCTCGGGGCTGGTGTACAGCCCGGTGCGCAGGCCGCGCTCGCGCAGCAGCGACTCGATCAGCCGAGCGGTGCTGGACTTGCCGTTCGTGCCCGCGACGTGGATCACCGGATACGCGCGGTGCGGCTCGCCCAGGACGTCGACGAGGTCGCGGATCCGGTCGAGGGTCGGGTCGATCTCCCACTCGACGCCCCGGCTCATGATCGCGTTCACGGCGCCGCGGTAGTCGAGCGGCTCGGTTGCCTGGCTCACGATGAGAGCCTATCCGCCGCCGCCGGGCGCCCTGTCCGCACCCGTGGCGGCCGGGGGCGCGCCCGGCGGACCCGCTCCGAGTGGAAGCATGGAAGGCATGCGGGCTGACGAGGTTTTCTTCCGGGAATGGGAGCGGCGTCGTCCGGGCGAGACGCGCAGCCTGGCCCGCGCGCGCGAGCTGGCGGAGGCGCTGGGCGTCCTGTTCCCCGGCCTGCCGGTGCTGACCGTCGTCGGGTCCAAGGGGAAGGGGACGGCGGCGACGTACGCGTCCGCCTTCCTCGCCGCCTCCGGCCTGCGGGTGTGCACCGTCACCAGCCCCGGCCTGCGCACCAACCGGGACCGGATCAGGGTCGGCGGCCGCGCGATCCCGGAGGCCGAGCTCGCCCGCCTCGGCGGCCTGCTCGGCGCGGCCATGGCGGAGCTGGGACCGCCGCAGGACGGCTACCTGTCGCCGTCGGGGCTGTTCACGCTGGCCGGCGTGCTGCACGCGCGCCGCGCGGGCGCGGACGCGCTCGTCCTGGAGGCCGGGATGGGCGGACGGTCCGACGAGGTGTCGCTGTTCCCGCCGGACGTGGTCGCGATCACGCCGGTCTTCCTGGAGCACGCGGGCGTGCTCGGCGACACGCCCGCCGAGATCGCCGCGGAGAAGCGGGGCGTGGCGGGGCCGGGGACGCCGATCGTGTCGGCGCCCCAGTCCCCGGACGTGGCGGAGGTGCTCGGCCCGGTGGAGTACGCGGGCGACGGCGGCGTCCCCGCCGGGCTGCTGCCCGCCGGGCTCGGCCGCACGGCCGCCGCGGTCGGCGTCGCCGCGGCCCGCAGGCTCGCGGGAGGCGACCCGCCGGCGGAGACGCTGCGGCGGGTGCTGTCCACGGTCGTGCTGCCCGGCCGGATGTCCTGGCACACCGTGCCCGGGACGGCCACGACGCTGCTGATCGACTCCGCCGTCGACGGGACGGGCGTCGCCGCCGCGCTCGCCGCCGCCCGCGACCGCTGGGGCGAGGTCGACCACGCCGTCGTCTGCCTGCCCGACCACAAGGACCTCGACGGGGCCGTCCGCGCGCTCGGCGACCTGCCCGTCACCTACGTCCGGCTCCCGCAGCCGCACCTGCGCTTCACCCGGCCCCTGCCGCCGTCCTGGGACGTCGTCGAGTCCGGCGCCGTCACGCCGGAGGCGCTCGCGACCCTCGGCCACCGCGTGGCCGTGCTCGGCACCGTCTACTTCACCGGCCTGGTCCTCGACCGGATCGGCGCCGGCACCGAGCGGCTGTTCGTCCCGCCGGCTACCGCGCCGGCTTCTCGACGTCCTTCCGGATCCGGCGCATGAGGTCGTCCATCAGCGAGAAGTCCGGGTTCACGGTCGCGACGTCCGACGCGACGACCCCGTAGGAGTCGCGGGTCGCCCACGCGCAGTACGTGTGCGTCTCGGCGAGCACCGCGAACGTCCCGCACTCCGCCCGGCCGCCGTTCTGCCCGGGATTGCCCTGCTCGCCGGAGATGAACGTGCTGGGCCGCAGCCTGCGCAGGAACGCGCCCGGCTCGCCGACCTCGCCCGTCCCGCCCACGAACAGCACGTTCGTGCGCCCCAGTGGGTCGGTGTAGACCGCCGCGCCGTTCCCGGCCACGGGGACACCGCCGGCCCGCACGGCCGCCATGACGAACGGGTACGCCGCGCTGGCGGCCGGCTCGGTGGCGTCCTTGGTCATCCCCCCGGCGCGCGGCAGGGCGTTGATCCGCCGGGTGGACGCGGTGGACACGGCGTCGGCCTTCCCGCCCTTCCCCGCGCCGGGTTCGTCCGGCTTGAACGCCAGGACGCCGACCATCAGCACCGCGACCAGCGCCACGCCGACCGCGGCGCCGAGCAGCAGCCCGGAGACCTGCCTGCGCTCCCGCTCCGGCGCGGCCCCGCCGGGCGCCGCCGCGCCGAGCGGCGCCGGAATCGGGTGCGGCCCAGTCCCGCCCGGAAGGACGATCGGACCCGTCCCGTTCGGCAGCGGATGCCCGCCCGTGCCGCCGGGCAGCGGATGCCCGCCGGTCCCGCCGGGCAGCGGGTGCCCGCCGGTGCCGTTCGCCGGGACGGGGAGGCGGTGCCCGCCCGTCCCGCCCGGGAGCGGCTGCGGCCCGGTGCCGTTCGCGATCATCTGCGGCCCGGTCCCGTCGGCGGCGTCCGCCGACCACCACGGCGGCGAGGAGCCCCAGGGCGCCGGGGCGGCGGTGAACCCCCCGGGCGGCCCGCCGTCCTCGACGACCTGCTGGCGGCCCGGTTCGTCGCCCGGCACCGCGCCCGGCACGCCGGGGCGGGGAGGTGATTCGGCCATTGCTCTCCCGAGGATTCCGTACGCCTGAAAGCCCGCGGATCACCCGGATCGTAACCGGGCGGCCGGGCCGGTGCGGACCGTTCGCCGCAGGCGGGACGCCCCGCCTGCGGCGGGCGCCGCGCCGCCGCCGTCGAACGTGCCGCGCTCAGGCCGGCGGCAGCGCGCCGAGCTGCGCCTCCAGCCGCGCGATGGCCGCCTCCGCCTGCGCCAGCCGGGCGCGGTTCTTGGCGACGACGGCCTCGGGCGCCTTCGCCATGAACGCCTCGTTGCCGAGCTTGCGCCGCGCCTGGTCGGCCTCCTTGCGCGCCGCCGCGAGGTCCTTGTCGAGCCGCTTGCGCTCGGCCGCGACGTCGATGACCCCGGCGGTGTCCAGCCGGACCGTGACGCCCTCGACCGGCAGCGACGCGGTGGCCGCGAAGCCGTCGCCGGGCGCGGTCAGCCGCAGCAGCGCGCGGACGCCCTCCTCGTGCGCGGCGAGCGGCGACCCGCCCCACTCCAGCGCGGCGGCGACCTTCTGGCCCGGCTTGAGCCCCTGGTCGGCGCGGAACCGGCGGACCTCGGTGACGAGCCGCTGCAGCGACTCCACCACGGTCTCGGCGTCCCGGTCGGCGCGGCCCGCGTCGGCGGCCGGCCACGGCGCGGTCACGATCGTCTCCGCCCCGGTCAGGGACGTCCACAGCTCCTCGGTGACGAACGGGATCACCGGGTGCAGCAGCCGCAGCAGGCTGTCGAGCACCTCGCCGAGGACGCGCCGCGTCGCGTCGGCCCGCTCGTCGGCGAGCTGGACCTTCGCCAGCTCCACGTACCAGTCGCAGACCTCGTCCCACGCGAAGTGGTAGAGGGTCTCGCACGCCTTGGCGAAGTCGTAGGACTCCAGCTGCGCGTCGACCTCGGCGATGACCGCGTGCAGCCGCGACAGGATCCACGCGTCCACCGTGGACAGCTCCGCTGGGACGTCGCCGCGGGCGTGCGCACCGTTGATCAGCGCGAACCGCGTCGCGTTCCACAGCTTGTTGCAGAAGTTGCGCGAGCCCTGCGCCCACTCCTCCGCGACCGGGACGTCGCCGCCCGGGTTCGCGCCGCGCAGCAGCGTGAACCGCGTCGCGTCCGCGCCGTACCGGTCGATCCAGTCGAGCGGGTCGACGACGTTGCCGAACGACTTCGACATCTTCTTGCCGTGCTGGTCGCGGACCATCCCGTGCAGCGTGATGGTCCTGAACGGCTCGGCGCCGTCCATCGCGTACAGCCCGAACATCATCATCCGGGCGACCCAGAAGAACAGGATGTCGTACCCGGTGACCAGCACCGACGTCGGGTAGAAGCGCTCCAGCTCCGGCGTCTTGTCCGGCCAGCCGAGCGTCGAGAACGGCCACAGCGCCGAGGAGAACCAGGTGTCGAGGACGTCGCCGTCCTGCGTCCAGCCGGCGGGCGGCTCCTCGTCCGGGCCGGGGCAGGCGGTCTCGCCGTCCGGGCCGTACCAGACCGGGATGCGGTGCCCCCACCACAGCTGCCGGCTGATGCACCAGTCGTGCATGTTGTCGACCCACTCGAAGTAGCGGGACGCCATCTCCGGCGGGTGGATCGCCACGCGGCCGTCGCGCACCGCGTCGCCCGCGGCCTTCGCCAGCGGCTCCACCTTCACGAACCACTGCAGCGACACCCGCGGCTCCACCACCGTGGAGCAGCGCTGGCAGTGCCCGACCGAGTGCTCGTACGGGCGGACCTCCTTGACGATCCGGCCCTGCTCGCGCAGCGCCGCGACGACCGCCGGGCGCGCCTCGAACCGGTCCAGGCCCTCGAACGGGCCGGACGCGGTGACCACGCCCCGCTCGTCCATCACCGACATCGACGGCAGCGAGTGCCGGCGGCCGATCTCGAAGTCGTTCGGGTCGTGCGCGGGGGTCACCTTGACGGCGCCGGTGCCGAACGCGGGGTCGACGTGCTCGTCCGCCACGACCGGGATGCGGCGGCCCGTCAGCGGCAGCTCGATCTCGCGGCCGACCATGTGCGCGTACCGCTCGTCGTCGGGGTGGACGGCCACGGCGGTGTCGCCGAGCATCGTCTCCGCCCGCGTCGTCGCGACCACGATCTCGTCGTCGCCCGACCCGTACCGGATCGAGACCAGCTCGCCGTCGACGTCCTCGTGCTCGACCTCGATGTCCGACAGCGCCGTGAGGCAGCGCGGGCACCAGTTGATGATGCGCTCGGCCCGGTAGATCAGGCCGTCGTCGAACAGCCGCTTGAAGATCGTCCGGACGGCGCGGGCGCGCTGGTCGTCCATCGTGAACGCCTCGCGCGTCCAGTCGACGGAGTCGCCGAGGCGGCGCATCTGGCCGAGGATCCGGCCGCCGGACTCGGCCTTCCACTTCCACACCCGGTCGACGAACGCCTCGCGGCCGAGGTCGTGCCGGGACAGGCCCTCCTTGGCCAGCTCCCGCTCCACGACGTTCTGCGTGGCGATGCCCGCGTGGTCCATGCCGGGGATCCACGCCGTCTCGTACCCCTGCATCCGGCGGCGCCGGACCAGGGTGTCCTGGATCGAGTGGTCGAGGGCGTGCCCCATGTGCAGCGAACCGGTCACGTTCGGCGGCGGGATCACGATCGAGTACGCGGGCCGGGACGGGTCGCGGACCGGGTCGGCGGTGAACAGCCCCGCCGATACCCACCGCTCGTAGAGCCGGCCCTCGACATCGGCCGGTCGGTACTGGGTGGGCAGGTCGACGTCCGCGGCGGCCCCTTGGCCGCGCTCACTGCTGGGCTGTGTCACGGCCAACGATTCTACGGGGGCCGCGGCGGTACCACGGCCCGCACCGCACCGCCGGGCACCCGCCACGCCGCCCGCCCCGCACCCGGTCCAGCCCCGTCCGGCACCGTCCGGCACCGCAGCGCAGCGGCCCAGAGAGCGTTTTCCCGCCGCGGACGGGACACAGGTCACCTGACACCGGGTCGCCTCCACGGAAAGGGTGGTGCCGACACGCCCGCGAAACCGGGGCCGAAGGGAGTGGGACGGGATGCGAGCGGTACTGGCGCGCACCGCCGTGCTGGCCGGCGCGTTCGCCGCGGGAGCCGTCGCGGCGCACGCCGCCGCGATCCCCCACCTGCTGCGCCTCACCCACGACCTGCAGCGCTCCCGCGAGCGGATCCTCGCCAGCCGGGAGGAGGAGCGCCGCCGGCTCCGCCACGACCTGCACGACGAGCTCGGCCCCACCCTCGCCAGCCTCGCCATGTCCCTGGACGCGGCGCGCATCACCCTCGCCGGCGAGCCCGAGCGGATGGACCCGCTGCTCGCCGACGTCCGCGACCGGCTCGCCACCGCCGTCGGCGAGATCCGCGACCTCGCGCACGGCCTCCGCCCGCCCGCCCTGGACGACCTCGGCCTCGTCGCGGCCATCGAGTCGTTCGCCGAGGGCTGCGCCGAACGGGTCGACGTCCGGTTCGACGGCGGGCCCGCCGAACTGCCCGCAGCCGTCGAGGTCGCCGCGTACCGGATCGTCCAGGAGGCGCTCACGAACGTCCGGCTGCACGCCCCCGACAGCACCGCGATGGTGCTGCTGCGCCGCGACACCGACCTGCACCTGATGGTCGCCGACACCGGCCCCGGGCTGCCCGACACCGGCCGCAACGGCGACCGCCCGAGGCCGCGCCGCGGCATGGCCGCGATGAAGGAATGGGCGGCGGAGGTCGGCGGCGGCTGCACCGTCACGTCCCGCCCCGGCGGCGGGACCGTGGTGACGGCGCGGCTGCCCCTGCCCGCGCCGGGCATCGCCGGGTACCATCATGCTCCGCCCGGACGCCGGAACGGGCGCCCCTGAACAGGTGAGCGGAGGCCGCCGATGACGGACGCGATCAGGGTCCTCATCACCGACGACCACCCGGTGTTCCGGCAGGGCCTGAAGGGACTGCTGCAGGCACTGGGCGTCGAGGTCGTCGGCGAGGCCGAATGCGGCCCCGACGCCGTGCGGATGGCCGCCGAACTCCAGCCCGACGTCGTCGTGATGGACCTGCACATGCCCGGCGGCAACGGCATCGAGGCCACCCGGACCATCACCCGCACCAGCCCCCGCATCGGGGTGCTCGTGCTGACCATGTTCCGCGACGACGACTCGGTGTTCAACGCGATGCGCGCGGGCGCCCGCGGCTACCTGCTCAAGGAGTCCGGCGCCGAGGAGATCGCCCGCGCCGTCCGGGCGGTCGCGGCCGGCGAGGCCATCTACGGGCCCGAGATCGCCCGCCGCGTCCTCACCTACTTCACCGACATGCCCGACCCCCGCCAGGCCGCGTTCCCGCAGCTCACCGAGCGGGAACGGGAGGTCCTCGAACTGATCGCGCAGGGCCGCAGCAACGCCGAGATCGCCGCCACCCTGTTCCTCAGCCAGAAGACCGTCCGCAACCACGTGTCGAACATCTTCATGAAGCTGCACGTCGCCGACCGCGCCCAGGCCATCGTCCTCGCCCGCGAGGCCGGCCTCGGCGGCTGAACTCATGCAATCCCGGCCCAAGGGGCTCGCCTGGCGGCTCGCCCCTTGACCGTGCTTGGGCGAGCGCGAACTCGCTTCGCGAGCTTCCCGGTGGGGCTCGCCTTCGGCATCGCCCCCACCGGTCAGATAGCGCGCTCGCGTGACGGCTCAGGTCGCTGCGATGCGGCTGCTGCGGGCGGTTGTGAAAGACCTATGGAACGCGTGAACGCCCCTGGCCTGGTGGCCAGGGGCGTTCGCGGGCGTGCTAGGCGCTCTTCTCCCTCGGCTCGCGCTTCGGGCGGTCGCGCGGGACGAGGGTCGGGTTGACGTGCTCCAGGACCGCCTCGCGGGTGATGACCACGCGCGCGACGTCCTGGCGGCTCGGGACCTCGTACATCACGGAGAGGAGGACCTCCTCCATGATGGCGCGGAGGCCGCGGGCGCCGGTGCCGCGCAGGATGGCCTGGTCGGCGATCGCCTCGAGGGCGTCGTCGGTGAACTCCAGGTCGACCCCGTCGAGCTCGAAGAGGCGGTGGTACTGGCGGACCAGCGCGTTCTTCGGCTCGGTCAGGATGTTGATCAGCGCTTCCCGGTCCAGGTTGTGCACCGAGGTGATCACCGGGAGGCGGCCGACGAACTCCGGGATCATGCCGAACTTCAGCAGGTCCTCCGGCATGACGTCGCCGAGCACCGCCGAGGACTCCTCGAAGTCCGACTTGGAGCGGATCTGGGCGCCGAAGCCCATCCCCTGCTTGCCCACCCGGGACTCGACGATCTTCTCCAGGCCGGCGAACGCGCCGCCGCAGATGAACAGCACGTTCGTGGTGTCGATCTGGATGAACTCCTGGTGGGGGTGCTTGCGGCCGCCCTGCGGCGGGACGCTCGCGGTGGTGCCCTCCAGGATCTTCAGCAGCGCCTGCTGGACGCCCTCACCCGAGACGTCCCTGGTGATCGACGGGTTCTCGCTCTTGCGGGCGATCTTGTCGACCTCGTCGATGTAGATGATCCCGGTCTCGGCCTTCTTGACGTCGTAGTCGGCCGCCTGGATCAGTTTCAGGAGGATGTTCTCGACATCCTCGCCGACATATCCGGCCTCCGTCAGCGCCGTGGCGTCCGCGATGGCGAACGGGACGTTGAGGAGTTTGGCGAGCGTCTGCGCGAGCAGCGTCTTGCCGGATCCGGTCGGGCCGAGCAGCAGGATGTTGGACTTGCCCAGTTCCACCTGGTCGTCCCGGCCCACGTCACCCGACTGGATCCGCTTGTAGTGGTTGTAGACGGCGACGGAGAGCGCCTTCTTCGCCGTCTCCTGCCCGATGACGTAGGAGTCCAGGAACTCGTAGATCTCCCGCGGCTTGGGCAGGTTGTCCCACTTCAGGTCGGAGGTCTCGGAGAGCTCCTCCTCGATGATCTCGTTGCAGAGATCGATGCACTCGTCGCAGATGTACACGCCCGGACCCGCGATGAGCTTCTTGACCTGCTTCTGGCTCTTCCCGCAGAACGAGCACTTGAGCAGATCACCACCGTCGCCGATGCGTGCCACCCAACTGTCTCCTTTTCGTGGGGCCGCCCGTCTGAGAGGGTGCGGCGCGGCCGGCTGGCGTCCCGAGGGCTCTCGACGTTGGACTCGACGTTACCGCCTCCAACGGACTTGGTAAGCCCCTCGCCCGGAAGTATGACCACCGGGCTCGGGACCTCCCGCGTCCTACGTCCTCAGGACGACACTACCTCCGCCTTGCGCTTCCTGCTGGCGAAGACATCGTCGATGAGACCGTACTCCTTGGCCTCGTCGGCGGTGAGGATCTTGTCGCGCTCGATGTCGCGGCGGACCTCGTCGATCGGCTTGCCGCTGTGCTCGGCCAGGATCGTCTCGAGCAGCTCGCGGATCCGCATGATCTCGCGGGCCTGGATCTCAATGTCGCTGGACTGGCCGTAGGTGCCCTCGGTCGCGGGCTGGTGGATCAGGATCCGCGAGTTGGGCAGCGCCGCCCGCTTGCCGGGCGTGCCGGCGCCGAGCAGCACCGCGGCGGCCGAGGCGGCCTGGCCGATGCAGACCGTCTGGATGTCGGGCTTGACGAACTGCATCGTGTCGTAGATCGCCGTCATGGCGGTGAACGAGCCGCCGGGCGAGTTGATGTAGATGCTGATGTCGCGGTCGGGGTCGATCGACTCCAGCGTGATCAGCTGGGCCATCACGTCGTTGGCGGACGCGTCGTCGATCTGCACGCCGAGGAAGATGATGCGCTCCTCGAAGAGCTTGTTGTACGGGTTCATCTCCTTGACCCCGTACGTGGTGCGCTCGACGAAGGAGGGGATGATGTACCGGCTGTCGACCGGCGCCGGGGACCCGCCCGCCTGGACGCCGGGCCGGACCAGGTCGCTGAAGCCGGGTCGGATGAAGTCGCTCACTGTGTGCCTCCGATAGTGATTCAGGTCGTCAGGAGACCGTGCCCTCGGAGGGCACCTGGTTGGCGCTGAGGACCACGTGGTCGACGAACCCGTAGTCCTTGGCCTCGTCGGCGGTGAACCAGCGGTCCCGGTCGGAGTCGCGCTCGATCTGGTCGAGCGGCTGGCCGGTGTGCTGGGCGATCTTCTCGGCGAGCGTCTTCTTGACGTACAGCATCTGCTCGGCCTGGATCTTGATGTCGGAGGCGGTGCCGCCGATGCCGCCGGACGGCTGGTGCATCATGATCCGGGCGTGCGGCAGGGCGTAGCGCTTGCCCGTGGTGCCCGCGCACAGCAGGAACTGGCCCATCGAGGCGGCCAGCCCCATCCCGACCGTCACGATGTCGTTCGGGACGTACTGCATGATGTCGTAGATCGCCATGCCGGCGGTGACGGAGCCGCCTGGCGAGTTGATGTAGATCGTGATGTCGCGGCGGCCGTCCTCGGCCGACAGCAGCAGGAGCTCGGCGCAGATGCGGTTGGCGATGTCGTCGTCGACCTGCTGGCCGAGGAAGACGATGCGCTCGCGCAGCAGCCGCTGGAACAGCTGGTCGCCCAGGGGCAGCAGGGGCGCCTCGGCCACCCGCGCCTGGATCCGCGACGACTCGTCGAAAGTCGGAGGCATGCTCACCGGGTGTTCCTCCGGTCCTTTTAATCGGTTCGGATGATTGGACAGTAACGCGCTCACGACCCCGTTTACGCCCGGGGGGCCGCCTTTTCGCCAGGGGCGTACCCACGCCTCCGCGAGGTATGGACGATCTCCGCGAACGCGACACGCCCCGCACCCGGAGCGCGGGTGCGGGGCGTGTCGGGAACGCTCAGGGCGTCCTGGACGCGACGGGCCTTACTTCGCGTCTTCGTCCTTGGCCTCGGCGGCGGGGGCCTCCTCAGCGGCGGCCTCAGCCGTCTCCGCGGGGGTCTCCTCGGCGGCCTCGGCCTCGTCGGCGGCCGGCTCCCCGGCCGACTCGGCGGTCTCGCCCTCGGCCTCCGCCTCGGCGGTCTCGCCGTTCAGCTCGCGCTGCACGGCCTCCACGTCGATGACGTTGCCGGACTCGTCCTTGATCGTGACGTGCTCGACCACGAGGTTCAGCGCCTTGCTGCGCAGCACCTCCGACACGATCGCCGGGAGCTGGTTGTTCTGGGTGAGGTACTCGGCGAGCTGCTGCGGCGCCACGCCCATCTGCATGGCCTGCGTGACGACGTACTCGCTGAGCTCCTCGTTCTCGACGCCGAGCTCCTCCTGGACGGCGAGCTGGTCGAGGACGAAGCCGCCCTTGACGGCGAGCCGGGCCGCGTCGGCGACCTCGGTGTCGAACTCCTCCTCGGACTTCTCCTCGTCCTTGAGGTAGTCCTCCTTGGACATCCCCGCCATCTGGAGCTGCTGCTCCAGCTGCTGGTTGCGGCGGCCGATCTCCTCCTCCACCACCTTCTCGGGCAGCGGGATGTCGATCTTCTCCAGCAGCGCCTCGAGGGCCTTGTCGCGGGCCTCGGACAGCTGCTGCAGTTTGACCTGCCGGCCCAGCCGGGTCCGGACGTCCTCGCGCAGCTCCTCGATGGTGTCGAACTCGCTGGCGAGCTGGGCGAACTCGTCGTCCAGCTCGGGCAGGTTCTTCACCTTGACGCTCTGCACCGTGACGGTGATCTCGGCCTCCTCGCCGGCGTGCTCGCCGCCGACCAGGGTGCCGGTGAAGGTCTTGTCCTCGCCGGCGGACAGGCCGACGAGGGCCTCGTCCAGGCCCTCGATGGCGGACTTGCTGCCGACCTCGTAGGAGTAGCCGGTGGTGGAGGCGTCCTCCACCTCCTCGCCGTCGATCTTGGCGACCAGGTCGACGGTGGCGAAGTCGCCCTCCTCGACGGCGCGCTCGGCGGTGGTCAGCGACGCGAACCGCTCGCGCAGGTTGCCGACGGTCTCGTCGACCTGCTCGTCGGTCACCTCGGCGTCGTCGACGACGACCTCGATGCCGTCGTAGTCCGGCACCTCGAACTTCGGCCGGATGTCGACCTCGGCGGTGAAGGCGAACTGGGAGCCGTCGTCCAGCTCCGTCACCTCGACCTCCGGCTGGCCGAGAACGAAGATCTCGGTCTCCTCGACGGCGCGGCCGTACAGCTCGGGAAGCGCGTCGTTGACCGCCTCCTGCAGGACCGCACCCCGGCCGACGTACTTGTCGATCAGCGGGGCGGGGACCTTGCCGGGCCGGAAGCCCTTGATCCGCACCTGCTGCGAGATCTCCTTGTACGCCTTGTCGAGGTTCGGCTTGAGCTCGTCGAACGGAACCTCGACGGTGAGCTTGACCCGGGTGGGGGTCAGCTCCTCGACATCGGTCTTCACTGGGGTAGGTCTCCTTGATCGGGCGCTGTCTCGGCCGCGGCGTTCGACGCGTGCTCTTTCCTGCCTGCGAGCGCCCGGCCTCGGCGCACACGGCCGCGATGCCGCTGCCCGTCTGCGTCTTCTCAGCCGGTCGGTCTTCGCGGGCGCGGGCATGCCGAGATGCGGCTCCGCGCCCTCGCGCGCCAAGTCTATGGGGTCGCGGCGGCGTCTGCGGACATCGCGGGGGCGGTGGACCGGCGAATCGCTGTCAACAATCCCGTACAGGCAGTGACATTTGGCACCCGCACCCCCCATACTCGTCCGGGATGAACGGGATAGCCGCGGCCTTCAGCGCGACCGGTCTGTACTACCTGGGGTTCGCCGTCTTCAAGCTGGCGGCGGACCGGATGGCCCCTGTACGGGGCAACCGCATCCTGCACATGATCTGGACGATCGTGAGCAACTGGATCTTCCTCATCGCCCTCGCGATCGTGCTCGGCGGCCTCGGCCTGCAGATCGTCGCGCTCGGGAAGCTGCCGCTGTCCACCGCGGTGCCGATCTTCATGTCCGGGGTCGTCCCGCTGCTGCTCATCGCGATGGTGTTCTTCGGCGAGCGGCTCACCGCCCGCGAGTGGCTCAGCCTGCTGCTGATCGCCGCCGCGATCCTGCTGCTCACCGCGTCGATCAGCGGCCACGAGCCGATCCGGTCGGCCGCCGTGCCGCTGTGGAAGATCGCGGTGGTGGTGGCCCCGGCGGTGCTGGTGCCGGTGCTGATCCTCGTCCTCGGCGACCACCGGCCGGACGGCCGGCACGCCCGCCCCGTCACCGGCATCGCCTACGGGCTGAGCTCCGGGTTCCCGGTCGGCACCGCCGAGCTGGCCATCAAGGGCTGGAGCGACGACGCGCACGCCACCAGCCTGCGGATCGCCACGACGCCCTGGCCGTACCTGACGGTGCTGGCGGCGGCGATCGGCTTCGGGATCATGGTGATGGCGTTCCAGCGCTGCCGGGTGTCGATCGTGTCGACCGTGATGACGGTGAGCGCCAAGTCGTACCTGCTGACCATGGGCACCTTCATGTACGCGGAGGCGTGGCCGAAGGACATGGGGCACTCGGCGATGCGGTTCGGGGCGCTGCTGCTCGGCGCGGTCGCCGTCCTGCAGTTCCCCCGGCACCGGCCGGTGCAGGAGGACGAGCGCCCGCGCGAGGACGTCTCCGCCGCGCAGGACCCGTTCGGCGGTCCTTCGGTGGGCGGTCCCGTGCTCGGCGGGCCGCAGCTCGGGCAGCAGCCGGCCGCCGAGGCGGAGCCGGGGCGGTATTCGGTGCCGCCGCAGCGCAGCCCCTATGCGCAGGATCCGCTGGGCACGGGTCCGTACAACCTGCCGAACACGCCGCCGCGAGGCGGGTCGCCGCGCAGGCCCGCGCAGGATCCGCGCCGCTCCCCCGCGCCCGAGCCCCACACCGAGACGGGCTCGGACGGACGCTGGCGCGGCACCGGCCGCTGACCGGAACGGGCCACCCCGCCGCCGGGCGCCGCCTTGCCGCGGCGTAGCGCTTCCGAACCGCGAATGGCCGCCGTCACCGGACTTCCGGTGACGGCGGCCGTTCGCGTGTGAACGCCCGTCCGGAGGCGGGCCGGCTCAGCGGGACTTGCGGTCGCCGCCCGGCAGGCCCTTGTCGAGGCCGGCGCGGCGGAGCGCGTCCGCCATGGCGCCGCCGCCGGAGAAACCGCCCTGCCCGGAGCGGCCGCGCCCGCCGCCCTGGCCCTGCCCCTGGCCTTGCCGCTGGCCCTGGCCCTGTCGCTGGCCCTGGCCTTGGCCCTGTCGCTGGCCCTGGTTGCGCCCGGCCTGGCCGCGTCCGCCCTGGTTGCGTCCGCCGCCCTGGCCTCCGCGGCCTCCGCCCTGGCCCGCCTGGCCGCCCTGGCCGCCTTGGCCGCCCTGGCCGCCCTGGCCGCCGCCGTTCTGACC
>NZ_JABMCA010000103.1:0-27170 GCF_014706005.1 Actinomadura sp. RB99
CTGCGCCCTCGGTCCGCGTCCTGGGCGCGGCGCGGGACCTGCCCGCCGGCGCCACGCTCGGCACGTCCGACCTGCGCGCCCTCGACCTGCCGCCCCCGGCCGTCCCGGCGGGCGCGCTCCGCTCCGGCGCCGCCGGGCGGGTCCTCGCGGGCCCCGTGCGGCGCGGCGAGCCGCTGACCGACGCCCGCCTGGTCGGCGATGGGCTCCTGCGCGGCTACGGCCCCGGGACGGTCGCCGCCCCCGTCCGCATCGCCGACGCCGACACCGTCCGACTGCTGCACTCCGGCGACCGGGTCGACGTGCTGGCCGGCCCGCCCTCTTCCGGTTCGGACGATCTCCCCGGCGGCGGCGGCCGGTGGGGCGCGGCCCGCGTGATCGTGTCCGGCGTGCCGGTGGTGACCGTGCCGCGCCGCGGCGACGAAGGCGGCCGGGAGGGCGCGCTGGTGGTCCTCGCGACCGACCGGGCGCAGGCCCAAGCCCTCGCCGGCGCGGGCCCCGCCCTCTCGATCACCATCACCGGCCCCTGAGCACCCGCCCGCCCTGGGCGCTCGGGGGATCGACTTGGCGCAAGGGGTGAACTTTCATTACCATCCGTAGCCGTTCCGTCCGGCTCCGGCCGGACCGGACATCAGTGATATGACGCACGCGGGAGTGAGAACCCCCTCCGATCAGGGCAGACCAGGCGCTGATCGGCCGTGCCCCTCCCCCGCGCCCACAGCCGATCACCGCCAGGAGGGCGTCCGACGGGACGCGCCCCACCGACCCCCAGGAGCACGCACATGGGCGGATTCAAGAAATTCCTCTTCCGCGGAAACCTCGTCGACCTCGCCGTCGCGTTCGTCGTCGGAGCCGCGTTCGCCTCGCTGGTGAAGGACTTCGCGAACTCCTTCATCACCCCGCTGATCGCGCTGATCGGCGGCAAGCCCGACTACACCCGGCTCGCCCTGACGATCGACGGCACGAAGTTCCCCTACGGCGTCTTCGTCACCTCGGCGATCGCCTTCTTCATCACCTCGGCGATCGTCTACTTCCTGGTCGTGCTGCCGACCACGAAGCTGATCGAGCGCATGGACCGCGGGAAGGAGGCCACCGAGCGGGAGTGCCCCGAGTGCCTCGCCGAGATCCCCATCAAGGCGCGGCGCTGCCGGTTCTGCACCTCCGAGATCGTCCCGCTGGCGCACACCCCCTGACGCGTCAGTACTGGCTCTCGGTGCCGTACTCCCAGTGCCAGGGCTCGAACGGGTTGCTGTAGGCCCACGCCGGGTGGAACCACCCGTACTTCCTGGAGTTGGCCTTCAGCCAGTTGAACTGCACCGAGCCCTGGTTCTGCACCCCGCCGCAGACGTCGATGGCCTGGCCCTTGCCGTGGTTGCTCGTGCCGGGGACGGCCGCGAAGCCGGGCCGCCGCACGTAGACGGACTGCTGCTCGGCCAGGCTCCGGTAGGAGTCCGTCAGGCACATGTCGCGGCCGAAGTGCGCCTTGTACGCCGCGTTCAGCTTGTAGAACGCGAGCGCCGCGTCCGCGCGCAGCTCGCGCCCCTTCTGCGGCAGCGGGCACAGGTACTTCTGCGGGATCAGCCCGTTGGGGAACTTCTTGGCGTCGGCGGCGAGGCTCTTGTCGCATCCGAGCTCCAGCCGCTTGCTCTGGGGCAGCTTCTTGAGCATCGCGTTCAGCTGGTCGGTGAGCTGCGCGGACCGCTGCCTGAGCCCGTCGATGTCCTGCTGCACGCGCGTCTGCGCGATCGCGCTGCGGGACTGCAGGTCCTGCGCCGTGGACGCCAGCTCCTGCTTGCGCTTCTGCAGCGCGTCGGCACGGTCCACAAGCGCCTGCTGCGACCGGGCGAGCATGCTCACGTCCGCGGTGGCGCGCAGCGCCTGCTCCGGGTTGCCGCCGCCGAACACCGCCATCGACCCGGCGGCACCGGGCTGCTGGTAGGAGGAGTTCGCGAGCCGGGCCAGCGGCTGCCGGATCTCGTTCAGCTGAGCCTCGGCGTCCGCGAGGTCCTGCAGCGTCGCCTTCAGCTTCGTCTGCGAGGCCGCCAGGTCCTTCTTGCGGCCCTCCATGTCCTTGGTGGCCGACTCGAGTTCGTCGCGAGCCTTCGCGGCGGCCTCGCGCAGCGACTTGACGTCGTCCCCGCCATCGGCCGCCCTGCCGGCACCCTGCGGCACGAGCGTCGCCATCACCAGGACGGCCGCGGCCAGCGCAGCCGACCGGGGGTTCGGCACGGTGGTTTTCCTCCTGATGCCCGAATACGAACAGCGGCAGAACGCTACTACAGGTTCACAGTTGAACAGGGCGCAACCGCATCAGCGGCCGGGGTGACGATGGCGACGGCACCACTGGTCGAGATACGGCACGCCCACCCACGGGCATGAGGGCCGCACGTCCGGCGACTGCGCGGGCTTCGGCGTCGCCTTCTTCGTCGGCACCGCCTGCGGTGTCACGACGCGCCGTGGCGCCTTGGTCTCCGCCTGCGGCTCGCTCTCCGGCGGGACGTACTGCCCGAACGTCGGCTCCGCCGAGGGCGACCCGTGCGCGGCCCTGGACGTCGGCGTCGCCGCGCCGTCCGGCCGTCCCGAGGGCTCCTCACGCAGCGAGAGCGCCACCACGGTCGCCAACGCGACGGGCACCAGGAACGCACTCGCGACCATCGCGACGCGTCTCCGCCGCGGCGCGCGCTTCTCCGTGGCCTCCCCGGCCTCCCGGTCCTTCGGCTGCCCTCGATGCCGACCCGTCACGGCACCGAAGCGTACCCACACCGACCCCACCCGGCCTAGAGCGCGCGTAAGCCTTATCCCCCCGCACTTTGGCGCTCTCTTGAGCCTCGGCCACCCCCATAACGGGGAGCGCCCAGCCCGCCCCTTCCCCTACCCTGTAGGTGCCGTCCGCTACGCTCTTCCGGCAAGCGACGACATGCCTCCGTAGCTCAGGGGATAGAGCACCGCTCTCCTAAAGCGGGTGTCGCAGGTTCGAATCCTGCCGGGGGCGCCGAGATCACCAGCAAGAACCAGCCCCTGACCAGCACCAACGCCGGTCAGGGGCTCTCTGTCGTATGCGGCCTTGTGCGACCATATGCGGCTCTATGCGGTTGGCCGTTCCCAATGCGTTCCCACGCCATCGGGCAGCCGCAGACGACCTACAGCAGGTTGTCCTTCAGCCACTTGCTTCCCCGCGGGCTGAAGCCGGCCCAAGCCCCGTTGCCCGTCAGCTCGACGACCAGCAGTTCGTCGCTGGAATCGATGTGTCGCATGAGGACGTCCCGCACCTGAGTCGCGGTCTTCTCGGTACGAACGATCCAGGTGGAGTCCAGGTGACGCCAGTACGTCCGGAACTCCTTGAGCTCCTTGATGAGGGAGTCGTAGTCCTGGCCGGGACGATTCAGGTCGTACCCGACGAGCAGCGACTTCACAGTCATGGCACTACTTCCCGAGACCGAGCCCACAGCCGGGCAGGCTTGGAGAACCTGAGTCCACCAAGGTAGGGTCCAGGAGCGGTACCAACGCACCGGCCCCATCCCAGGTGAGCCCGATCTCTTGTCGAGGCCCCCGGATGGGGCCTTTGGTATGGACAAGGTCAAGTGAAGCAGCTCAGCCACGCTGCGGCAACTCGAACCACAAGAACTTGTGCCGCATGTCGAAGTAGGCACTACATCTAGTGGTTGCCGGTGGGTTTCAAGCGAAACTACCTAGCGTAACAGGCAGGTGCGACAATCCAGGCGCCGCCGACGCAGGGCATTGCTGTCTGCTGTCGTCTCGCTACCAACTGCAGTCTCCGGTGTCGAGCGCGGCCGAGATGCGACGCCTCGCCACTTCGTCCTGTCCGGAAATGCACTTGGCGTAGGTCTTGAGCAGGACCTCGACGCTGTGGCCTGCCCATTCGGCGACCTGGGTAGCCGGTACGCCAGCGTTGAGCCAGGTCGACACGCACGCGTGGCGGAGGTCGTACGGACGCTCGGCCAGCGGCGAGGCGAACTGGTCGGCGGTGAAGGCATCCTTGCGTGCCTTCCGCCACGCGCGCCGGTAGGTGATGTTGGGTAGCTCTCCCCCACGGACCCCGTAGAAGACGCGACCATCGGCGCCCTCGGAGAACTCGGCGAGGTGAGCGCGAAGGACGCGAGTCAACGCCGGCGGGGTGTCTTCGTCGCCGACCGTCCGAATCTGGTACGCGTGTCTCCCGAACGCCAAATGGAGAGCGCCGAGCAGTCTTTCCAGAACGAATCCGAACAGCAGATCCAGGTAGACCGCAAGGTCCAGCAGATCCCGGCCACTGCGGAACTCGCCGAGGCACTGGGGATCCCAGCAGGGCAGGAGATCAAGCACGTCGTCACGAGAGCCACCGAGAACGGGCGCCCCATCTCGATCTCGGACACTCACCATGCATTGGACGTCGCGGACATCTCGGATGCGGCGTACCTGGAAGAGACAATCTCCGACCAACTACCAACTACGGCGCATGCCGAATGGCTGCGGACGACGCCAGGCGATCTCGTCAAGACGGTCCATCAGCGGTTCGTTGCCGCTGACGAACGGGTCGTCATGATCTCCAACATCTCGTATCCTCGCGACCGGTACGAGGCGTTCGTCTTCCGCATGACCCTCAAATAGAGGCATGACGAAGGGGGCGCCGAGCAACTCGGCGCCCCCTTCGTCATGCTTGAACTCAGATTCTGACCCACCCTTGTGCCACGTCCGAATCTGTCCACCATGAAACAAAGTGCCGATCCACGGATTCCAGTCTCCAGCGAGCAGACAGGGAATCAAAGAAGGCGTCATTCCCTGTCTTTCCACCCCTCGGTTCCCCGATGTAGACGAGTCTCTCGCCCCCAGCCTCCTCGAAAGCCGTGAGTGCGTCAGTCGACATCGTGTCTCCCCAGCCAGGCGGCCAGCAGAGAAAAAGCACATACTCTGCCGACCGGGCGCGAGTCGCGAACTCGGCCAGGTCGGCGACAGGATGCCAAACATTTACCTGTCCGACTACTTCAGGGAACGAAGCGTTCGCCGCCGTGTCCGGTGGCTCCGAGTCGTACCCTTCAACGGTCAAGCCCACATGTGCCAACTGCGCAGCCCAATAGCCTCTCCCGGCTCCAAGCTCCACAATCGGCAGATCCTCACAGAATTCCGCTATCCATTCGATGGTTTGCGGAGCGGGGATCGCATACGCATAGGTTGCCTGCAAAAGCATCTGCGCGAAGGCAAGCCGCGCGCTTCCCTCCGTACGACCACCATTTACCACGTGGCGGCCGTCGTGCTCAACCACGAGGGGCTCAACGATGTCCCAGTACGGGTTTGGGCTCACGGCGCGTCCACCGGTCATGTAATGGACGAACCGCAAGTCGAATTGTGCGTCGACTTGATCGTCGCCCGTTCCCGACAGGCATGCCGCCATGTCCAGGTACTCGGCCACCTTAGGGTACTTCGACCGAAGTCTCTGTTCATCCTTCAGTAGCGCGGTGAGTTCGCCCCATCGGCTCGATGTCATGGAGAGCTTGACCATGCTGCAAGTCTCTCGCATTGTACGCGAGTAGTCCAGTCCTTGCCTTCCCCAAGGTGGCGGCATAGACAATGCCTCAATTCGGCAACCGCCCGCCGTCGCACCAGGGTGCGAGCCCCCTCCCCATGCGAGCATGAACCGTCCGCCTAAAGTCGCACCTATCACTTCCGCCGCTTGCGTTCCAGATAATTAATTGCAGCAGTTAGGCGGCCTATGTCATCATTGGCGTGTCCGATGATGAGATTGCACGAATGACACAAGAGACCGCGTACGCATTCTCCACAAGAACCATTCCTGTCACAGCATTTGTGATCGTGATCAATGTGAAAATTTCTCTTAGAGCCCGATACTTGTGCACCACACATCTCACACCCAGAGGCCATGAGCTTCAAGAGTTGCGGGACTGTCATACTGAATCGCCTGGCCTGTTCATAGATCTTGCAACAATCTTTGCACCTTCCAGTGCGAATGTCCTTTGAGTTCTTCTTGTAAATATAGAATTCCTCCAGAGGAAGCACCCTCTCACATAGATAACACTCTCGCAACTTCCTGTCGCTTGAGTATCGAGACTTATTGCCCCTTAGAGGCGAGAGTGGCCTTCCTTCCCATTTTTGTCGATAGTGCCCTGCGCACAGCTCAGTAGCCTGCCTCGGCTTGACACAGCCAGGAAAGGAGCACGGTGGCGCTACATTTCTCCGCGCTCGCTGTGCACATAAGACACTGCAGAACTTTTTACTCTTTCGTTGAGCTGCAACTTTGATACCACAGTATCCGCAATCGATAAACAGCATTTTGCCCTTTTCCGAATCTGTGCAACACGAAGCCTCTTCCGGCAAGTGCAAACCATAACCACCACGTACGACAGTTTGGAGTCGTCGCCCCAAGTTCACATACTGGATGCGCGCTCGACTAAAAGCGTTGGCAACTCAGGTAGAGCGAGAGGAACGGGCGCGGTCAATACTGGACGTGCACACGCGGCTGGCTAGGGTCTGGGATGGGCCTCAGAGGTCCGTTCAAGGTAAGCCGCGAGACCCGGGCTGGGGCGCGTACCAGGCAGCATGTTCCATCTGTGTCGGCCGTTCTTGTTCATGCGCCATGTGACATCAGATGCCACCACGGGACGCCGTATGCCACGGCGCATGTTCCATTCGCGTTCCAGCCGTTCGGGGCGCCGGTCAGCGTGACGCGTCGCCCTCAACTGCGGTCGACGCGTCGCGTCCAGCTAGCCGCCGAGGCATCGTCTATGCGTCCCAGCCAGACGCCGCCTTGCCCGGCGATGACCTCGGCGTAGATCTTCAACAGCACCTCCACACTGTGGCCGGCCCACTCGGCGACCTGGGTGGGCGAAACACCTGCGTTGAGCCGGAGCGAGACACCGGCATGGCGCAGGTCATACGGACGCCGAGCGAGGCCGGACGCCTCCTGAGCGCGCCGTGTGCCACGTGCGCCCGTAGCCGGACGGGAGCAGCACTCCCCCGCGCTCCGTGCGGAACAGCCGGCCGACCTCGCCCCAGGACGCTGGCGGCTACGTGCGCGTCGCAAAATCCGCAGAATCCGCAGAACCCTCGCGCCGCTGGCCGGCCGAGGTGCTGCCCTCGGAACCACGTGCCGCGTATTGCCGCAGAATTCCGCGTAATCCCGTGACCTGCACGGATGCCCACCTGACAGGAGCAGCGACGGGCTTCTGCGGTGCCGTGCGGGCATTCTGCGGACACCTCGTGACCTGGGCGTCCATCCGCTGGCGGCGTCGAGACGGCTTTCTGCGGATTCTGCGGATTCTGCGGGGGAAGGATCCCGATCGCGCACCTCGGGGCGCCAGCGCGGGCCGTCGTGTAGTCGAGATGAACGACAGATCGATAGCGTCCCTAGGGCATCGGAGACGGACGATCGTAGGGTGCCGCGATAGGTGGGAAGGGGCAGTGCGTCGATCTCCTCAGAGAGGCCCTAAGCGCTTGATCATTCTCAATACCGTCCCACCGGGGTCATGGTGGTGCGGGTCAACCGGAAGTTTGCGCTGGTAGTCGCCGCGTCTGAACGCGGATGCTCCCCGGACTCCTAAAGCGGGTGTCGCAGGTTCGAATCCTGCCGGGGGCGCCCATCACCTGCGGAAACCTGGTTCCGCAGGTCGAAGGCCGCGAACCGGCCGCACCATCTCGGCTGTTGCCCGCAGATGCGGTGCCCACGTCCAGGCGCCGGGGCGTTGTGATGCCTACGCTCGCCGACACCAAGGACAGGCCACGCGAGTACCTCTTTCCGCACCTCCCGCCGCGCGGGGTCGTGATACTCGGAGCCGTGGCGCCCGGAACCGTGGCGCCCGGAACCGTGGCACCCGGAACCGTGGCGCCCGGAACCGTGGCGCCCAGGGTCATAGCGCTTGGGGTCATGGCACTCGGGGCGGTGGCGCTCGCGGCGGTGGCGCTCGGCTCCTTGCTGGCTGTTCGGGGTCGTTCGTAGGAGCGGTCTACAGCCGTTTGGCGTGGTGCCGGAGGGCGTCGTGGGCGGCCTTCTTGCAGGCGGCGTGCTTCCGGCCATCAGGTGCCTCTAGCGTCCAGGCGAGGTCGGTCGAGCAGGCGTCGTGGCGGTCGCTGGTCTGGCTGTGCGAGGGGCAGTGATCGAGGCGGGCGTCGTCCTCCTCGGTCCAGTTCGCCGGGTCATGCGGGGTGAACACGAGGCGTGGGGCAGTCTTGCTCGTCTCGGGGGTTCGGAGCGTGGGCCTTCAGGTGCTGCGTGGCTTGGGGCCGCCCTTGCGGGGTTCGACGCCGCGTTCGCGGAGCTTCCGGCGGATGTAGCCGGCGGTGAAGGTCTCGGGTTTGGCGAGCTGGTCGGCGGTGCGGCCGGCGTTGGCGGCGTCGACGTAGGCGGTGAAGAGGTCCTCCAGGAGGGCGTCGGCCTCCTTCTTGGCCTTCAGGTACCTGGTCTCCGCGAGTTCGACTCGGGCGTCCGCTTCCTCGGGATTCATTCGACACAGAGTATCGATACTTAGGAGCGAGTGAAATGGCGACTTCGGGATGCGGGGGCTCTTCGTCGCGGCCGTGGATGTACCGCTCGGCGCGGATGCGCGCCTCGGTCTTGCGGAGGGCCATGGGTCTGCTCGTCTTCGCCGGTGTGGGGGTAGCTGCTCCGGTGGGTTGCGATGTGGCCTGATCCGGCACGTCGGGCCGCGAGCGAGCCCCCGGCCTGGGTCGGGGTGGGCCGGGGGCTCGGGTGCGGGAGCGGGGGTCAGCCGTTGATCTTGGCGGCGGCGAACTGGGCGCCCTGGGGGACGGTGCCGTTCGTGGCGTAGGTGAGGTGGGCGGAGATGTCGACGCCGTTGGCGCAGACGGGGTCGCCGGTGTTGCAGAACTCCTTCGCCTTCGGGCCGTAGAGGGAGCTGGCGGTGTTGATCGTCTGGCCGTACAGGCGCAGCGGGTTGCCGTAGACGACGACGGCCTTCACGCGGGAGGCGAGGTTCGTCGGGATGGTGCCGCCGGTGCCGAGGAGGGTCGGGATGCCGATCGCGATGTCGGTGACGCTGGCGCCCTGCGAGTAGCCGCCGAGGACGAACGAGGTGCCCGGGCAGGACGCGGCGACGGACTTGACGTGGTTGCTCATGTCGGTGGCGCCGGGGCCCGCGCTGGTCTGCGCGAGGTCGGCGGCGTAGTTCACCGCGTAGGAGCTCACCGACTTGCCCGGCAGGTCACCCTTGATGGCGCTGACGAACGGCGTGCCCACGATGCCGAGGCCGGGCAGCTCGCCGCTGCCGCGGGCGAAGACGACGTCGACGTCCGAGCAACTGGCGGCGGACGCGGGGGCGGCGGACAGGGTGGCCAGTCCGGCGGCGCTCACGGCGCCGGCGAACGCGGCGGCGGTGAGCCGCCGGAGGGACGGGGAGAGGGGCATGCGGGCCTCTTTCTGCTCGCCGGGCCCCGATCGATTCGGGGCCGGTCAGCGCAGGAACGTAGGGGCCCGGGGGGCGCCGCGGCATCGGCAGAATCACCGGCCGGTCCGCCGGACTGGCGATTTCCCCGATGCAGGGAGCAGGGCCGCGGCCGACACTGTGCTTCCCCCCGACCAGTGCTTCTAGGAGGCAACCGTGCGAATACCCCTGCGCTCCCCGAGACGGCGCGCCACCGCCGCGGCCTTGGGGGCGGTGCTCTTCGGCGCCTTCATCGGCGCGGCGCCGACCGCCCGCGCGGAGGCGGACGACCCGGCCGTCAGCGTCCCGCCCGCGGGGAGCCACGGCTTCCCGTTCCTCGCCGCCGCCGAGGACCTCGGCTCGTACGGCTACACCGAGAACGAGTACTTCATCTCCGGCACCGCCCACTCGTACGCGAAGGCGGGACTGTGGGGCCCGGACGGACGGTGGAGCGTGCGCGAGTCCGGCAGCGCCGCGTACAAGACCCGGCTGCTCGTCCGGCGGCCCACGGACCCGGCGAAGTTCAACGGGACGGTCGTCGTCGAATGGCTGAACGTCAGCGGGCAGCTCGACCTGTCGCCGGACTACTGGTTCGAGCGGGACGAGCTGCTGCGCGAGGGCTACGCGTGGGTCGGCGTCTCGGCGCAGGCGGTCGGCGTCAACGGCGGGCTCGGCGAGATCCACGGCCTGAAGGGCTGGGATCCCGAACGGTACGGGACGCTCGTCCACCCGGGCGACGCGTACTCCTACGACATCTTCTCGCAGGCCGGGCGGGCGCTAAGGGCGCCGGACGGCCCCGACCCGCTCGGTGGGCTGAAGGCGAGGACGCTGCTGGCGGACGGCGAGTCGCAGTCGGCCGGGTTCATGACGACGTACGCGGACGCGGTCCAGCCGGTGGCGAAGGTCTACGACGGCCTCATGATCCACAGCAACAGCGCGGTGGGCGCGCCGATCAGCGGCGAGCTGGCGGACACGCTCACGATGCCGAACCCGTCCCGGATCCGCACGGACCTGCCGGTGCCGACGTTCGTGGTCCTCACCGAGACGGACGTCCCGCTGGCGTCGGCGGCGCGGCAGCCGGACACCGGCAGCGTCGTGCACTGGGAGCTGGCCGGCACGTCGCACGGCGACCAGTGGGCGTACGACCTGGGTGATCCGACGTTGAAGAAGTCGGCCGGGTCGGCGGCGCCGCAGGCGGACTGCACAGCGGGGACGGCGCCGTTCAACGACGGGCCGGGTCACTACTCGATGAACGCGGCGCTGCGCCATCTGGCGTCGTGGGCGCGGGGCGGGACGCGGCCGCCGAGCGGCGCGCCGCTGAACACGGCGCTGCGCGACCCGCGCACCGGGCTCGCGACGGGCGGCGTCCGGCTGCCGGACATCACCGTGCCGACGCGCACCCTCACCGGGCTGCGGCACCTGGGCCTCGGCGACGGCATCTTCTGCGGCCTCTACGGCGCCCGGGACCCGTGGAACGGCGACGCGGACGGGTGGGACCGGCACGACGCCGGCGACCCGTCCAACCCGTCGTTCCCGCCGGTCGCCGAGCCGGTGCTGAGCCGGCTGTACCCGACGCACGCCGGGTACGTGGCCAAGGTGCAGGCGGCGGCGCAGCAGTCCGTCGACGGCGGGTACCTGCTGCCGGAGGACGCGGCGGCCATGGTGAAGGCCGCGCAGGACTCCGGCATCGGCGGCTGACCCCGATGGACGGCGCGCCGGCCGGCGCGGGCGCCCGGCGACCGGGCGTCCCGCCGGCCGGCGCTCGTGCCTGGCCGGTCCCAGCGAGAGCGGTCCGGTGGCGGCGCTCCAACGGTGGCGGCGCTCCAACGGCGGCGGCGCTCCGGCGACGGCGCGCTTCGGGGCGAGGTCCGGCGCGGTGCTCTGCTCAGCTGGTGTCGATCGAGCGCTGCTGGCCCGGGTATCCGGGCTTCTGGGCGGGGAGCCCGACCATCTCGTCGTCGAGCGTTCCGGCGGTGAGCGGCTCGTCCGGCGGCTCGGGAGCGGGGTCCTCGGGCTTCGCGCCGGACGGCGGGGCGTCCACGGGCCCGCCCGCGTTCACCCCCTGCGACTCAACGAGGTCGTCCTCATGCTCTTTGTGCATGTTCGTCCCTTTACCCGCCACGAAGCGGAATAGCCGGACGTCAGGCGGGGACCGCCGCGCGGCTGCGGGAGAATCGCCGCATGGCGAAGAAGTGCCCTTGCGGGACGGGGGCCTCGTACGGGGAGTGCTGCGGCCGGCTGCACCGGGGCGAGGCCGCGGCGCGGACGGCCGAGGAGCTGATGCGGTCGCGGTTCAGCGCGTTCGCCGTCCGGGACGAGGCGTACCTGCTGGAGAGCTGGCATCCGGCGACGCGGCCGGAGCGCGTCGACACCGATCCCGGGACGCGGTGGACGCGGCTGGAGATCGTCCGGACCGAGGACGGCGGTCCCGGCGACGCCAAGGGCGTCGTGGAGTTCAGGGCGCACTACACCGCCGGCGGCCAGGACGGGGTCATGCACGAGATCAGCCGCTTCGTCCGGCACGACGACGCGTGGGTCTACGTCCGCGGCAAGGTCGCGTGACCCCCGCGCGGGGGAGGCCGGACGGTCCCTGAGGGGCAGCGGCTTCGGCCGCGCGGGGGAGGTCCGGGGCCCGCGGCGGCTGCGACGTTGGGGACGCGGGCGATAGTCGCCCGCGGCGAAGGGAGACCCCACATGTCGCATCGGAGGATCGCGGTCGCGGCGGCCGCGCTCGTGGCGGCCGGCGCGGTCGGCGGCGGGACGGCCATGGCGCAGGAGAGCGGCGGGCCGGCCCCGCGCGAGTCGCACATCACCGGCGACGCCTGGCTGAAGTACCCGGGCGATCCGCAGTACCCGTACCGGCGGTTCGTCGTGGACGCGCACGGCGGGCCGTGGAAGTTCGTCAACGGCAAGATGGTCATGGGCGCCGCCCGCGGAACGGTCCGGTTCGACCATTTCGCTCCGGACGCGCCGGGCGGGCCGTCCACGCACCACTGGGGACGATCAAGGTCGACTACGTGATGGCGTCCGGGCCGGTGGCGGTCGTGTCGGGCATCCGGCAGGACGACGAGCACGGCATCCCGCCGAACGAGAAGCGGGCCAACCTGACGTTCTACCAGTCGCCGCGCGGCCACCGGTTCGACCGGATGGGCTTCTCGTGGGGCGTGGTGTACGCGCAGTGCCAGCAGATGGGCGGCGGGCCCGCGCCGTTCAGCCCGGCCAGTGCGGGCCCGGACGGCCGCTGGCTGAAGGGCTACACGGTCAAGGCGGCTCCGCTGGAGATCCCCACCGGCCCGATCCAGTCGCCGGACAACCCGGCGGACTGCTCCTTCGCCGACGGGTAGCACTCCCCCGGCGTCCCGGAACGGCGGCTCAGGCGCTACTGCAGCTCAGGCCTGGCGCCACTCCGGGACGGTCCCGGCCTCGTGGAGGCAGAAGTCGGGCGCGCCTTCGAGGGCCTTCTCCTCACCGCCCGGCGTGTACGTGACGATGAGGCGGAGCGGCCGCCACGTCGTGTTGTAGGTGGAGTGCCACGCGCCCTTCGGGATGTGGACGGCGTCGCCCTCGCGGATCGTGAACGGCTCGCCGTCGTCCACCATCTGCTCCGCCTCGCCGGAGACGACGTAGATGACCTCCTCGGCGTTCGGGTGGTTGTGCCGCGCGTGCCCCTTGCCGGGGTTGACGATCACCTCGCCGAGGGTGCTGCCCGCGCCCTCGACGGTGGACGGGGTGACGAACCACTTGATCGAACCCCAGTCGAACGCCATCGTGGACACGTCGCCGGGCGTCACGTGCATTCAGATCTCCAGCTTCTTGAAGGCGGCCACCTGCTCGGTGATGGCCCGCTCGGTCGGCAGCCGTTCGACCGAGGAGGCCCCGAAGAAGCCCACGACGCCCTCGGTGCGGGACAGGACGTAGGCGGCGTCGTCCGGTTCGGCGATGGGGCCGCCGTGGCACAGGACGAGCACGTCGTCGCGGACCTCGGCCGCCGCGTCCCGCATGGCCTGCACCTTCGCGACCGCCTCGTCCAGTGTCAGGGCGGTGCCGGCGCCGATGCTGCCCTTGGTGGTGAGCCCGACGTGCGGGACGAGGACGTCCGCGCCGGCCTCCGCCATCGCCCGCGCCGAGTCCTCGTCGAAGACGTAGGGGGCGGTGACGAGGTCGCGTTCATGGGCGAGCCGGACCATCTCCACTTCGAGGTCGTAGCCCATGCCGGTCTCTTCGAGGTTCTGCCGGAACACCCCGTCGTAGAGGCCGACGGTCGGGAAGTTCTGCACCCCGGCGAACCCCATCGCCTTCAGCTGGTCGAGGAAGACGGGCATCACCCGGAACGGGTCGGTGCCGCACACGCCCGCGAGGACGGGGGTGTCCCGGACGACCGGCAGCACCTCGGACGCCATCTCGACGACGATCTGGTTCGCGTCCCCGTACGGCAGCAGTCCCGCGAGGGAGCCGCGGCCCGCCATCCGGTAGCGGCCCGAGTTGTAGATGATGATCAGGTCGACGCCGCCGGCCTCCGCGCACTTCGCGGACAGGCCCGTGCCCGCTCCGGCGCCGATCACCGGCTTGCCCTGCGCGACCGACGCGCGCAGGCGTTCCAGGACGGTCTGACGGTTCACTGCGCTCCCCCTGCGTTCGACTCGTGTCCGGTGGATGTCTCGTGCCCCGCGTGCGGCCCGTGCTCCTTGATCAGCTCGTGCAGCCGGTCGGCCATCGCGCGGCCGAACGACGGGTCGTTGATGTCGACGTCCAGCCGCTCCGTCGCGACGGCGCCGTCCATCGCGGCGAAGCAGGCGGCGTCGGCGTCCGGGTCGTGGAACGGCATGCCGGGCACGTCGAGCGCGGACACGCCGCCGAGCGGGAGGAACAGCACGGTCGGCCCGGTGGCGGCGGCGAGCTTCGCCGCGACCCGCCGCCCGAGTTCCGCCATCTCGTCCGGCGTCGTCCGCATCAGCGTCACGGTCGGGTTGTGGACGTACAGGTTGCGGCCGGCGAACCGCTCCGGGACGGTGTCGCGCGGGCCGAAGTTCACCATGTCCAGCGCGCCCGGCGCCACGACCTGCGGGATCCCGTGCCGTCCCGCCGCGGTGAGCCGGTCCGGGCCGGCCGACAGGACGCCGCCGACCAGGTCATCCGCCAGCTCCGTCGTCGTGAGGTCGAGGACGCCCGCGATGAGGCCGCTGTCGACGAGGCCCTCCAGCGCGCGCCCTCCGGCACCGGTCGCGTGGAAGACCAGCACCTCGTAGCCGAGGTCGCCGAGCCGCTCGCGCGCCGCGTCCACCGCCGGGGTCGTCACGCCGAACATCGACGCCGCGACGAGGGGCCGCTCGTCCGCGGGCTCCGGCGGCGCGTCCGCGCGGGCCTTCGCCATGCCCGCCGCCGCTGCCGCCGCGTTCCCGAGGATCAGCCGGGACACCCGGTTCACGCCCGCGATGTCGACGACGCTGTAGGTCATCGTCACGTCCTTCGCGCCGACGTACGGCGCCACGTCCCCGGACGCCATCGTCGACACGATCAGCTTCGGCAGCCCGATCGGCAGGTCCCGGACGGCGCGCGCCGCGATCGACGACCCGCCGCTCCCGCCGACCGCGAGGACCGCGTCGGCCCGCCCTTCCGCGACCAGCCGGGCGAGGACGACGGCCGCGCCCTCGCCCATCGCCGTGACGGCCGCGCCCCGGTCCCCGGCGCCGCGCAGTGCCGCGATCGTCGTGCCGCCCGCCTCGGCGACCCGTTCCGCGAGCACGTCGGCCGCGACGTCCGCCGCCGGCTCGCCGACCCCGGCGTCCACGAGGACGACCTCGCAGCCCAGCTCGCGGAGCCGGTCGCGCAGCCACGCGTACTCCGCGCCCTTGGTATCGAGCGTCCCCACCAGCACCACGGTCGCCACACCGCACCTCCCGTCCCTGACTCCACCGAGATCCTGCCCTCGCGCCGCTTCCGGCAACCGGCCGGACGCGCCATCCCGACGCACCGTCCCGACGCCCCACCCTGCCGCGGGTCACCCCGCCGCGGGCACCGGCGCTTCGCTGATCTTGCCGTCCTCCAGGTTCAGGACGCGGTCGGCCTCCGACAGCAGCGCCTGGTCGTGCGTGGCGACCAGCACGGTGACGCCCTCCCCGGCGACGATCGCGCGCAGCAGCGGCATGATCGCGGCGGCGGTCTCGGAGTCGAGCTGGCCGGTCGGCTCGTCGGCGAGCAGGAGGCGGGGCCGGTTGGCGAGGGCGCGGGCGATCGCGACGCGCTGCTGCTGCCCGCCCGACAGCTCGTAGGGGCGCTGCGCGGCGTGGTCGGCGAGGCCCACGAGCGCGAGCAGCAGCCGGACGCGCTCGTCGCGCTCGGCCGGGGCGGTCCGGGTCAGCCGCAGCGGGACCTCGACGTTCTCGGCCGCGGACAGCACGGGGATGAGGCCGTGCGACTGGAACACGAAGCCGATGTCGTCGCGGCGCAGCGCGAGCAGGTCGTCCTCGGACAGCGCGCCGATCTCCCGGCCGTCCACGCGGACGGTGCCGCCGTCCGCGGTGTCCAGGCCGCCGATCAGGTTCAGCAGCGTCGTCTTGCCGGACCCGGACCGGCCCCGGATCGCGACGAGCTCGCCGGGCTCGATCCGGAACGAGGCGCCGCGCAGCGCGGGCACCTCGACCTTCCCGGCGCGGTAGGTGCGGACCAGGCCGTCGACGGCGACCATCGGCTCGGTCATGCGTCCTCCTCGCGGGACCGGTCGGGCCAGACGCCGACGTGGTCGTCCTCCAGCGCCAGCCGCACGCGCTCGCGCATGTCCAGCGCCTCGGTGAAGCCGCGCGGGAGCTGGACGCGTCCGGCCCGGTCGAGGACGGCGTACTCCTCGGCGGTGCGGGTGCCGTCCGACGCGTCGCGGCGGCGGACCTCGCTGCTGGTGCGGCCGTCGCGGATGCCGACGGTGCGGTCCACCCGCTCGGAGACGCCGGCGTCGTGCGTGACGATCACGGTGGTGGTGCCGAACTCCTGGTTGACCCGGCGGAACGCGGCGAACACCTCGGCGGCGGTGGCGGTGTCGAGCTCGCCGGTCGGCTCGTCGGCGAGCACGACGTGCGGCTCGTTGGCGACCGCGACGGCGATCGCGATCCGCTGCTGCTGGCCGCCGGACAGCTCCGCGGGGCGGCGGCCCGCGCAGTCGCCGACGCCGAGCATGCCGAGCAGGTCGGCGGCCCGGGTGGCGCGCTCGCGCCGGGACCGCCCGGCGAACCGCATCGGCAGCTCGACGTTCTGCACGGCGGTCAGGTACGGCAGCAGGTTGCGGGCGGTCTGCTGCCAGATGAACCCGACCTGCTCGCGGCGGAACGCGAGCCGCTCCTTCGCGGACATGGTGAGCAGGTCGGACCCGGCGACGCGGGCGACGCCGGCGGTCGGCACGTCCAGCCCGGACAGGATGTTCAGCAGCGTGGACTTGCCGGACCCGGACGCGCCGACGAGGGCGATCAGCTCGCCCGGGTCGACGAGGAGGTCCAGGCCCTGCAGCGCGACGACCTCGATGCCCTCGCTCTTGTAGATGCGCACGAGGTTGTCGCAGACGATGTGCGCGCCCTCGCCGTAGGCGGGGCCGCGTTCGACGGCGCGGCGTTCGAGTTCCGCCAGGTCCGGTGCGTCTACCACGGCTCCGCCTCCATGCGGGGGCACGGCCCCCGCGCTCCCCGGTTCGCTTCGCTCATCTCAGTCCCCCGTTCTCAGGACGTCGCCCAGGTCCGGGCGGTCGAAGGCGCGGTCGACGGCGAGGGCCGCCGCGGCGGCGAGCAGCAGCGCGGCCAGCAGCCCCAGCAGCGCGGCGAGTCCGGGCGTGTGGCCAGTCGCGGTGAACCCGGACGTGTAGGAGCGCAGGTCGACGACCGGACCGGTGATCTCCGGCAGCAGCAGCCCGAGGACCCAGCCGGCGGCGACGGCGCACAGCAGCACCGGGGCGATCTCGACGAGCGCGAGGGCGCGGCTCTGCCGCCGGTTCAGGCCGAGGACGTGCAGGTGCGCGACGGTCCGTCCGCGTGCGCGCGCGCCGACCACCAGGACGAGCAGGACGGCGAGCAGCCCGTACTCGCCGCCGATCAGGGCCGCGTTCCGGAACGTGCGGTGCACGAGGTCGACCATCGGGACGGCGGTCATGCCGTGCAGGACGTCGCGGCGCAGCTGCACGTCCCTGGGGACGCCCTTGGGGGCGGCGGCGTCGAGCACCTTGCGCAGCGCGGCGATGTCGACATGGTCCCCGCGGACGAAGAGCTCCGTGGGGTAGTTGCCGGATCCGAACGTCTTGTACGGGACGACCACGAAGGCGGATCCGGTGTCCATGGACGGGAACCGCTCGATCGTCGCGTCCGGCTTGAACCGGAACGGGTCGATGTAGTGGCTGCTGAGGGTGACCGCTTTGGACCCCGAGTCGAGGATCCCGGCGGCGCCGGGCGAGACGAGCTGCCCGTGCGGCGCGTCCGGGATGCCGGGAACGCCGGGGAACGCCGCGCGGTAGGCGTCGAGGTCGATGCCGAGGACGGTGATGGGGGCGGGCTCGCCCGGCCCGGTGACCTGCGGGACGGCCCGGGCCGGGACGACGGCGGTGACGCCCTTGACCGCGCGCGCCTTGGCGACCACGCCCGGGTCGAGACCGGTGGAGCCGACGCGGACGTCGCCGCCGACGACGCTGTAGGAGGCGCGGACCTGCCCGTGCCGCAGCGCCGTGTCCACAGTTGCGCTGAATCCGGCGACGGCGGCGGCGAGCAGCAGGATGACCAGCGGCAGCGCGCCGATCACGCTCTGCCGGGACGCGCGCGCGAGGCCGACGAACCAGACGGCGCCGCGGCCCCGGCGCAGCAGCGGCGCGGCGGCGCGCAGCAGGTACGGGTAGCCGCGCAGGACGAGCATGCCGAGCGCGGCGCCGAGCAGCACGGGGACGGCCGCGACGAGCGGATCGTCGCCGGACGCGCCGCCGCGCTGCCGCAGCACCACGACACCGGCGACGGCGACGACCACCAGCAGCAGGTCCAGGACGAGGCGGCGCGGCGACGGGCGCGCGGTGGTGAAGTCGTCGCGGCGGGCGCCGCCGGCGGAGCCGAGGCCGCCGCCGCGTTCGCGCAGCACCATCGCGCCGGACAGCGCGAGCACGACCGCGACCAGCGCGGCGACCGCGGAGAACGAGCTCGCCTGGGGCGGCCCGGTGTCGAGCAGGAGCCCGGCTGCGGTGCCGAGCGCCGCGGCGGGCACGACGGCGAGGGCGGTGAGGCCCCCGGCGTACCGCGTGAGCTGGCGAAGCGAGGCGCCGCGGGCCCGCATCGTGCCGAGGACGGGCCGGAGCCGTTCGCCGAGGAGGCCGGCGGCGAGCAGCAGCACCCCGGCGCCGACGGCGAGCAGCCCCGCCAGCGCCATCCCGAGAACGGACTGCGCGGTGCGGAGCCGGCCGAGGAAGGCGCCGAGCCGTGCTTCCAGCGGGGTCTCCACCGTGCACGCGAACAGTCCGGCGTGGCCCTGCACGGCGGCGCTGTAGGAGTCGAGATCGGCGGCGATGGCGCGCGCGCGGCCGGTGTCGACCGAACCGGTCCGCACCGGGAACCGCCAGGTGAAGGTGAAGCCCCGCCGGGCGTCGGCGGCGATCATGGTGTAGCCGCCGGCGTCGGTCAGCGCGGTGCCGCGCAAGACCCTGGTGCCGTCCCTCCCGACGATCCGCTCGATGGGCTGGAGCAGGGAGGGGCGCGACGCCCAGTAGGCGTCGCGGGGGTTCATCGGCGCGTAGAGCCCGGCGATGCGGACGTGCAGCGGGTCGGGGATGTCCTTGTCGGAGAGGTCGAGCCGGGCGCCGACCTTGTAGCCCATGGCGTCGGCGTATCGCTGGGCGACCATCACCTGGATCTCCGGCGTGGAGGCGCCGGGGTTCAGGGGAGGCTGGTTCACCGGCGGGCGCCCGGCGGTGATCATGATGCGCTGGTCGGCCCCCGGGTCCCAGCCGAGGTCCAGTTCCCGCGGTTCGGTGAACTCGCCGGCGATCCCCTGCGATGAGTCCAGGGCGACGGACGCCTCGGGCGGGCCCGTGACGGTCCGCAGCGCGCCCGGGAGGAGCTGCTGCCAGGTGAACGCGTTGGCGGTGAGCGCGCCCTCGTTCGGGACGGCGCTGGAGGCGCCGGTGCCCTTCGCCTTGCCGACCACCCTCAGGTCGGAGTCGGTGCCGACGGTGGAGGTGGCGTCGCGGTCGTACCCGGCGGCGGTCGCGGCCGGGACGGCGACCGCCAGCACCGCCGTCACCAGCGTCAGCGCGGCGAGCGCGGCCAGCGGCGCCCACTGCGTGCGGGCCAGCCGGAGCCAGGGCCCGGCGTGCAGGGCTCGGCGCATCATTCCTCCCCCGCGCGCAGTCCGGCGCCGACGTCGCGGCGGCGCAGGACCCGGATGACCGGCGGCAGCACGAGCCCGAGGACGGCGGCCGTCCCGGCGAGCATCGCCGCGACCAGCGGCCACTGGACGATCAGGACGGCCGGCGGGTAGGGCTCGGTGGCCTGCACCCCGACGACCAGGTGCGGGACGACCAGCCGCGCGACGATCAGGCCGAGCGCGGTGCCGCCGGCGAGGCCGAGCACGACGAGGAACGCCTGCTCGACGGCGAGCATCCCGGTGACCTGGCGGGGATGGACGCCGAGGGCGCGCAGCACCGCGAACTCGCGGGACCGCTGCCCGGCGGTGACGGCGGCGTTCACGACGAACGCGATGACGGCGAAGGCGAGCGCGGAGCCGAAGCCGAGGACGAGCGCGCCCTGGAGCGCGGCGCCGAGCGGCGCGTCGCGCAGCCGGGAGCGGAGCGCGGCGCGGTCGCCGGTCACCTCGCCCCATTCGCGGTGCGCGCCGGCGGCCTTGGCGGCGGGTCCGGTGCGGTCGCCGCGGACGGACGCCCACCATTCGCCGGGCCGGGTGCTGTCGGGGCCGGCGCGTCCGGCGGCGAGCCGCTCCTGCACGAGGGTGGGCAGGTCGACGAGGACGCCCGGGGCGCCGGGCGCGGTCGTGGGCAGCGCGCTGACGATGCCGATGACCTTGACGGGCTGGTCGCCGTCGACGGTGCTCAGGGTGAGGGTGGCGCCGACGCCGACCTTCGCGCGGGACGCGGCGGCGCCGGTGATGATGCCCGGCACGACCGGCTGGAGGTGCTCGTTCTGGTCGCCGTGGGACGGGGGCGCGCCGGTGCCGAGCACCGCGTGGACGTTCGTCCCGCTGGCGAGCCGGAGGCTGCCGAACACGACCTCGCCGGGCGGGCTCGCGGGGATCGCGATCTCGGCGAGCCCGGGGCCCTTCTCCAGCTTCGGGCGCGACGGGTGGGCGGGGTCCGCCGGCTCGGCGAAGACGTCCCAGCGCGCTCCGGCGGGCATCGCGGCGTCGCCGGTCCCTTCCCCGCGGACGTGCTCCAGGGTCAGGTCGAGGGGCCCGCTGTACCCGTTGTCGTCGTAGGAGTAGTGCAGGGCGCGGACCGACAGGGGGTAGCTCAGCACGCCGCCGGGTCCGGCGAGGGCGGCGGTGTCGACCGCGACGGTGTGGGTCCTGCCGTCCGCGGGGATGCCGGTGAGCTGGACGCGGGCGGTGACGCCGCGGGCGTCGGCGACGGTCGCCTGGGCCTTGTACGCGTCGACCGGCGGCGGGACGGTGCCGTCGGGCAGCGGCGGGGCGGAGCCGGTGCGCTTCAGCCGGACGTCGAACAGCAGGCGTGCGGGCCTGCCGGGGACCGTGAGCGCGGGCGCCTTGGGGCGGGCCGCGGCCAGCTCGCCGAGCGCCAGGCCGTCCCGGAGGTCGGAGCGGATCCGCAGCATCGTCCCGAGGCGCTCGGCGTCGGCGGCGAGCATGGTCGCGGACGCGGTGCCGACGGCGCCCTCGACGCGCAGGACGCCGGTCACGGCGGTGACGCCGGGCAGCGCGGCGACCCGTCCGCCGCCGCCGAGCGCGGTCGGCGCGAAGACCCCGACCGGCGCGCTGACGCGCAGGTCGGCGCCGCTCTGGAAGTCGGCCTGGTCGGTCTGCGAGCGCCGCCAGGTCGCCATCGTGGTGACCGACAGCACCCCGACGGCGATCGCCATGACCAGCAGCAGGACGGGTCCGGCGTAGCGCAGCGGGCGGCGGCCGACCTGCCGGGCGCCGAGCGCGGGGGCGAGGCCGCGGCCGCGCGCGGCGACGCGTTCGGCGGCGCCGGACGCGACGGGCACGACGCGCAGCAGCAGGACGGCGCCGGCGAGCAGCCCGAGCGCGGGCCCGGACACGATGACCGGGTCGACGCCGGACGCGCCACCGGACGCGCCGGTCCCGTCGACGCCGTACCGGGTGAGCTGCCAGATCGCGAGCGAGGCGACGAGGAGCAGCGCGAGGTCGGCGCCCGATCCGACGAGCCCGCCGCGGCGGGTGCGGCCGATGCCGGCCTGCGCCTCGACGAAGGTGCGGTTGGCGCCGCGCAGCGTCGGGACGGTGAGCGCGACGGCCCCGGCCAGCGCGGTGGCGACCGAGACGCCGTACAGCGGCGCGAGGGGCCCGGCGTCGAGCCGCAGCCCGGACGCGCGGATCGCGGGCGCCCATCCGGCGAGGTGCAGCAGCGGCCCGGCGAGCAGCGGACCGCACACCGCGGCGGGCAGCACGATCAGGGCGCCCTCGGCGACGCCGAGCGCGGCGAGCTGGCGCATGCCGAGGCCGCGGGTGCGCAGCAGCGCGACCTCGCCGCGCCGGTGGTCGGCCAGCAGCCGGGCGACGAGCATCCAGGCGCATCCGGCGAGCAGGATCAGCTGGAGCACCGGGATCAGCATCGTGGACCGGGTGACCCGGACCGCGTCGGCGAGCTGGGAGGCGAGCTTCGGCAGGCTCGTCACGACGGTGTACTGGGCGCCGCCGGCGGCCTTCTGGACGATGGCGGCGCTGCGGGCGGCGCGGTCGCCGAGCCCGTCGAGGTCGCCGGTGTCGATGCGCCGGAGGTCCGGCATGACCGTCCACCGGACGTCCACGCCGGTGCCGGTGAGGCGGGCGGCGAACACGTCCTGCGGGACGACGAGCGGCCCGTAGGTGGTGTAGTCGCCGTGCTCGGCGCCGGTGGTGACCAGCTGGTCGCCCTGCCAGAAGTAGTCGTCCGGGCGGGGCACCTCGAACAGCCCGACGATCCGGGCGCGCACGACCGACTTCTTGTCGACGCGGCCGTGCAGGGTGAGGACGTCGCCGACGGAGGCGTGCACGGACCGGGCGGCGGCGGCCGGGAGGGCGGCCTCCATCTCGGCGTCCTTGCCGGCTCCGGCGCCCGGCGAGGGCCAGCGCCCCTGGGCGAGGCGCGCGTGCCGCTCGATGCCGGTGTAGGTCGCGAAAGCGGTCAGCTGGGGATGCTCGATCTTCTCCTGCCCCGGCAGGGTGTAGGAGTCGCTGCGGACGCCCATCGAGACCGTCAGCGGCACGTCCCGGTAGATCTGCTTGAGCGCGCCGTCCACCTGGTGCTGGGCGGTGGTGAGGCCGCCGGCGGGGACGTTGGTGCCGAGCGTCGTGCCGACCGTGGCGAACGTCGCGTCGGCGAGCGTGCGCCGCAGGCCCTCGCGCGTCACCGAGCCCGCGTAGCCGACGAGGGCCGCGAGGACGGTCGTGGCGAACAGCGCGGTGGCGCACGCGGCCAGCACCAGCGTGCGGTCCGCGGCCATGCGCCTGACGACGAGCCCCCGTTGCCCCATAGCCGCACATGATCAATGGGTGTGATCCGGACAACAAGAGCTGACGTTGTTTCTTTTACCTATCGCAACATTTCCGGTACTTCACCATGATCTGGACAGATCAGCCATGTCTCCGGCGGGCCGGCCCACGCGCGCGGGCGCTCACACGTCGCCGTTGCGGAGGGCGATGAGGCGGTCCAGGACGTTCGCGTCCGCCGACAGGCCGTTGTGCGCGTACTCGCTGGTCACCCACGTCCGGATCCCCGGGATGGCGGCGGCCGTCGCCATCGACATCTCGCGGTCCACGTACATGTCGTCGTAGTAGACGGCCGCCGCGACCGGAACGGTCGTGGACGCCAGCCGTTCCGGGTCGTAAAGGGCGGGCCATTCGTGCGCCGCCACGAGGTCGGCGCACTCCCGCAGCGGGACCAGCGCGGGGTCCTCCTCGAAGAAGGACGGGAAGATGGTCTCACCCAGGAAAAGGAACGGCTCGGCCTGCGGTGCGAACTCGGGGAACTCCTCAGCCACCCGGGCGGCCGACCAGTTCGACGCCGTCCCGTTGCTGACGCACGATTCGTGGATGAGCGCGTAGAGCGGCTGCGCGGCGAACGACACGATCGCGTTCACGCCGTGCAGGAACGTGTCGGAGAGCCGGCCGTCCGCGATGAACGCCTCTTCCATCAGGTAGTGCAGATTGTCGAACTGCGCGGAATGGCCGAGCCCGATGCCGACGCTCTGGAAGCGGCGGGGGGTCAGCCGCTCCCCGCCCGGCAGGCGCTCGTCGGCCCGGTCCAGGTGCGCGGCGATGCGGCGCGCGACGTCCTGGTCACCGGGATAGCGGGCGAAGTAGCGCGCGTTGGCCGCCGCGATCCGCCGGTACGCCGCCCGGTACCAGTCGTCGGGCGTCGCCGTCAGGCTCGGCAGCCCGCCGGTGACGAACGCCTCGCTCAGCCCCTCCGGCGCGATCGACAGGTACGTCACCGTGCAGAAGCCGCCGAAGCTCTGCCCGAGAACGCTCCACGGCCGGTCCCCGGCCAGGTGGCGGCGCAGCAGCTCCGCGTCCCGGACGATCGAGTCGGCGCGGAAGTGCCGCAGGAGCTCGGCGGCGGCCTTCGGGTCGGCCGGGAGCGTCTGCCGGTTTAGCGGCGTGCTGCGCCCGGTGCCGCGCTGGTCGAGCAGCAGCACCCGGTAGTCCTGGAGCGCGCGGGCGAGCCACGCCGCGGGCATCGCGCCGGGGCGCGGCGACTTGTTGCCGGGCCCGCCCTGGAGGTAGAGCAGCCACGGCAGGTCCGCGCCGCGCTTCCCGGGCGCGACGACCTCCCGCGCGTAGATCCGGATCGCGGGACCGGACGGGTCGCCGTGGTCGAGCGGCACGTCCAGGAAGTGGTCCGTGCACGCGTACCCGGGCCGGGTGAACGAGTTCGGCATCCTCCCACTATCGCCGACCGCCGTGCCGGGGCCGGGCGGCGGGACGGTCAGGGGCGGCGGGACGGTCAGGGGCGGCGGGCGTAGTCGAGGACGCGGGGGCCGAGGACGTCCTCGATGGCGTCGAGGAGGCGCAGGAGGGCCGCCGCCGTCCTCTCGGGGTCCTCGCGGGCGTCGGTGCGCCTGCCGACCTCGCTCAGGACGTGCGCGTGCAGCCAGCCGATCTGGCCGGCGACCAGCGCGGGCAGCGGGTCGCCGGAGGCGGCGCCGGTCTCGGCGGCCAGCAGGTCGGTGAGGGACGCGGTCATCCGCACGGCGATCTCGTCGAGCCGCGCGATGAGCGTCGGGGCGGCGCGCATCATCGCGTAGAAGCCGGCGAAGCCGGGGGTGAGGCCGAGGGACGGGTCGCGGCGCCCGACCTCCTCGCGGAGGCGCCGCAGGACGGCCTCGGCGGCGGACTCCCCGCGCTCGCGCTCCCGGACGATCCCGGCGAGCCGGTCGCCGTGGTGCGGCGGGAGGACGAGGTCCTCCTTGGCGTCGAAGTAGTTGTAGACGGTGTTGACGGAGACGTCCGCGGCGGCGGCGACCTCGGCGATCGTCACCCGGTCGAAGCCGCGCTCCACGAACAGCGCGACGGCCGCGTCCGCGATGCGCCGCCGCGTCTCCCGCTTCTTCCGGTCCCGGAGCCCCTCCGCCATGCGGACACTGTAGCGGGACGCAAAGTTTAAGTCGATTGCAAATTTGGAGTCCGTTATGGTTTTATCGCCGCCATGCCCACGCCAGTCATCAGCGCCCGCGGCCTGACCCGGACGTTCGCCCTCAAGTCCGGGCCCGTTCACGCGGTGCGCGGCATCGACCTGTCCGTCCCGTCCGGCGAGATCCTCGGGTTCCTCGGGCCGAATGGCGCGGGGAAGACGACGACACTGCGGATGCTCACCACGCTGCTGCCGCCGACCGGCGGCGAGGCGGAGGTGGCGGGATGCGACCTGCGCCGCGACCCGGCCGGCGTGCGCCGCGCGATCGGGTACGTCGCGCAGGCGGGCGGGCTCGACCCCGCCTGCTCGGTGCTGGAGGAGCTCGTCACGCAAGGGCGGCTGCACCGGCTGGGCCGCGCCGAGTCGCGGGAGCGGGCCGAGCGGCTGGCCGGCGACCTGGCGCTCACCGACCTGCTGGCCCGGCCGGCCGGCGCGCTGTCCGGCGGGCAGCGGCGGCGGCTGGAGATCGCGCTCGGGCTCGTCAACCGGCCGGCGGTGCTGTTCCTGGACGAGCCGACGACCGGGCTGGACCCCGGCAGCCGCGCCGAGCTGTGGGACCTCGTCCGCCGGATCCGGGACGAGCACGGCACGACCGTCTTCCTCACCACCCACTACCTGGACGAGGCCGACGCGCTCGCCGACCGCATCGTGGTCGTGGACGCGGGGACGGTCGTCGCGGAGGGCTCCCCCGCCGCCCTCAAGACCCGCTACGCGGGTGACCCCGACGCCAGCCTCCAGGACGCGTTCCTCGCCATCACGGGGCACAGCGTCCCGGACGAGCACGCGCCCATCGCGATATGAACCGGAGAACCCTGATGCGCGAGCTCCTCGCCGACACCGGCGTCATCTTCGGCCGCTGCATGCGGGCGACGACGCGCTCCAAGACGAACCTGCTCTTCGGCATGCTGCAGCCGCTGCTGTTCCTCGCCCTCTTCGGGCCGCTGCTCACCCGGCTCGGCCTGGGCGTGGACGGATCCTCGTGGCAGGCGTTCGTCCCGGGCGTGCTCGTCCAGCTGGCGATCCTCGGCGGCTCGTACGTCGGGCTCGGCATCATCGTGGAGCGCGGCCAGGGCGTCATCGACCGGATGCGGGTCACGCCCGTGCGTCCGGCGGCGCTGCTCCTCGGCCGGACGCTGCGGGACGTGGTGCAGCTCGCGGTCCAGGCGGCGCTGCTGGTCCTGCTCGGGCTCGCGTTCGGGTTGCGGGCCCCGGTCTCGGGCGTCCTGGTCGGGTTCGCGTTCGTCGCCGTGCTGTCGGCCGCGCTGTCGGCGCTGTCGTACGGGCTGGCGATGAACGTGCGGACGCCACCGGAGTTCGCCGCGATCGCCAACACGGCGGGGATGCCGCTGATGCTCCTGTCCGGCCTGCTGCTGCCGATGACGCTGGCGCCGGGGTGGCTGGACGGCGCGTCCCGGGCCGTCCCGTTCCGGTACACGGTGGACGCCGTCCGGCAGGCGTACCTCGGGCACTACACGAGCGGGACGTTCACGGTCGGCGCGGCGGTGACGGCGGCGTTCGCGGCGGTGTCGCTGACCGCCGGGACCTGGCTGTTCCGGTGCGGCGGCTGAGCCCGGACACGAGCGAGGCCGCAGGGGCGGCCGCGCAGGCAAAGGCCGGCCCGCAGGAGTCGGCTAGGCCGTGTTTCAGAAGTTGATCACGGTGTGTCTGCCGGTTCGGGATGATCTTGTTTGTGGGTCGTGGTGATCTGACCGATGCGCAGTGGGCGCTGTTGGAGCCGTTGCTGCCGGTGGGGGCGAAGCCTGGTCGGCCGGTGGTGTGGTCAAAGCGGCACTTGATCGACGGGATCAGATGGCGGGTCCGCACCGGTGTCCCGTGGCGTGATCTGCCGACCCGGTTCGGGCCGTGGCAGACGGTCTATGGGCTGTTTCGGCGGTGGCAGCGGGATGGTACGTGGGCTCGGATCGTGAAGGGTCTGCAGGCTCAGGCCGATGCGG
>NZ_JABMCA010000104.1:0-25843 GCF_014706005.1 Actinomadura sp. RB99
CGACCACCAGATGACCACCGAAACCGACCCCAGCAAAATCGCCAAAGACGCCATCATCTGGCTAGCCCACCGATAACGCGGCCAACCAGCACGCCCAACGACTTCTGAAACACGGCCTAGCGGGCAGGGTCAGATGCGGGCGAGGAATCCGGCGATGACGTCGGGCGTGCGGGCGGGCGGCTCGGCCTGCACGCCCAGCCGGTTCAGCGCGTCCCGGTACCGCGTGACGTCGGACGCGCGGTCCGGGTACAGGGCGCCGGTGAGCTGCTCCAGGTACACGACGTCCGGCAGCTCCGGCTCGGCGAACCGGAGCAGGGTCACCGGACCGCTCTCGGCGGCGTGCCCGCCGGCGGCGAACGGCAGCACCTGGACGGTGACGTTCGGCAGCCGCGAGATCTCGATCAGGTGCCGCAGCTGCTCGCGCATCACCTCGGGGCCGCCGACGACGCGGCGCAGCGCGGCCTCGTCCAGCACGGCCCACAGCTTCACCGGCTCGGGCCGCTCCAGCACGAGGCGGCGGCGCATCCGCAGCTCGACGCGGCGGTCGATCTCCTCGGCGCTCGCGCCGGGGTACCGCGCGGCGATGAGCGCGCGGGCGTAGCCGGGGGTCTGCAGCAGGTCCGGGACGTTCTGGACCTCGAACACCCGGATCAGCACGGCGCCCTGCTCCAGGCCGAGGTACGGCTCGAACCAGCCGGGCACGACGTCGGCGTACGGCTGCCACCATCCGGGCCTGTTCGCCTGCTCGGCCAGTTCCAGCAGCGCCTCGCGGCGGACCGGGTCGTCCACCCCGTAGAGGGTGAGCAGGTCGGCGACGTCGCGCTCCTTGAACCCGACGCGCCCCAGCTCCATCCGGCTGATCTTGGAGTGCGAGCCGCGGATCTCGTAGCCGGCGGCCTCGGTGGAGATCTCGGCGGCCTCGCGGAGCCGGCGCAGCTGCGCGCCGACGACCATGCGGAGCACGGTCGGCCCCGACGCGGCGGTGCCCGCCGGAACGGTGCCGGACGGGACGGGCGCGCCGGGCCCGGACGCCTCGGGCGGCGCTTCCGGTCCGAGTCTCGGGTCTCCCACGGGACGCCTCCTCCGGCGCACGGCGACGTGCCTTCCGCAAAGAAGTTACCCGTCCGCGGGCGCGTTGCCCAATGCACTCCGGCGGACCGTTTTGTGAGATTCTCAGGCGATTCTTCCGGCGCATCGCGGGCGAAACGGCGCTGACCTGGCAGGATACGAGCCGGCAAGAAAATCCCGAAAAAAGTCGCGGCGGATGTCGATCCGGCCCGCTCCCGGTCGACGCGTCAGTGAGGGCCGGGAGGGACCCGGCCCGCCAGGACGACGGAGGCACCGATGCGCTTCATGATGATGACCACGGACGACGGCGAGCAGCAGGGCGCGCCCGACGAGGCGATGATGGCGGAGATGGGCGCGTTCATCGCCGAGATGTCCGCGGCCGGCGTGCTGCTGGCGACCGGCGGCCTGGAGCCCGGCGGCACCCGCATCAAGGCGTCCGGCGGCAAGGTCACCGTCACCGACGGCCCGTTCGCCGAGGCCAAGGAGGGCGTCGTCGGCTTCGCGCTGGTCGAGGTGCGGACCCGGGAGGAGGCCGTCGAGCTGTCGAAGCGCTTCTTCCAGATCGTCGGCGACGGCGAGGGCACCATCCAGCAGGTCTTCGGCCCGGGCGACGAGGTCCCCGGCGCCTGATCGGCCGACCGCCCGGCCCCCTCCCGACGGTGCCGGCGGTGACCTGCGGGGAGGCGACGTCCGGGTTGCGCGGCGGGCGGCGCGGGTGCTGTCATCGGCACCGTGACGCCATCCGCCGCCCCCGACGCCCCGGACGCGCGCGACGCGAGCGACCCGGGCTCGTCGGGCGCCCCGGGCTCGGGCGCCCCGGAACCATCGCGCGCGCCCGCCGCGGGCGCAGGCCGCCCGGCGGGCGTGCACGCGAGCATCGACGCGGTCTGGCGGCTGGAGTCCGCCCGCATCATCGCCGGGCTGGCCCGGCTGGTGCGCGACGTCGGCCTCGCCGAGGAGCTCGCGCAGGACGCGCTGGTCGCCGCGCTCGAACAGTGGCCCGAGTCGGGCGTCCCGGACAACCCGGGCGCCTGGCTCATGGCCGTCGGCAAGCGCCGCGCCATCGACCGGATCCGCCGCGAGCAGCGGCTGGAGACCAAGCTGGAGGAGCTCGGGCACGGCCTGGAACCCGAGGCGCGCGAGGCGCCGCCCGAGTTCGACCTCGCCGCCGACGACGAGCACATCGAGGACGACGTGCTCCGGCTCGTCTTCACCGCCTGCCACCCCGTGCTGTCCACGCAGGCCAGGGTCGCGATGACGCTGCGCATGCTCGGCGGCCTCACCACCGAGGAGATCGCCCGCGCGTTCCTGACCTCCGAGCCGACCGTCGCGCAGCGGATCGTCCGGGCCAAGCGGACGCTGTCGGAGGCCGGCGTCCCGTTCGAGGTGCCGGAGGGCCCCGACCGGGCCGCCCGGCTGTCGTCGGTGCTGGAGGTCGTCTACCTGATCTTCAACGAGGGCTACGCGGCGAGCGGCGGCGACGACTGGGTCCGCGCGGACCTGTGCCAGGAGGCGCTGCGCCTCGGCCGCGTCCTCGCCCACCTCGCGCCCGGGGAGCCGGAGGTGCACGGGCTCGTCGCGCTGATGGAGATCCAGGCGTCCCGCATCCGCGCCCGCACCGGGCCGTCCGGCGAACCCGTCCCCCTGCACGAGCAGGACCGCGCCCGCTGGGACCGGCTGCTCATCCACCGCGGCTTCGCCGCGCTGCTGCGCGCGCGCGAGATCGGCGCGCCGCCCGGCCCGTACGTCCTGCAGGCCGCGATCGCCGCCTGCCACGCGCAGGCCGCCACCGCCGCCGACACCGACTGGGCGCAGATCGTCTCGCTGTACGGGCACCTCGCGCGGGTCGCGCCGTCCCCGATCGTCGAGCTGAACCGGGCCGTCGCCGTCGGCATGGCGGACGGCCCCGAGGCGGGCCTGCGGCTCGTCGACGCCATCGCCGCCGAACCGGCGCTGCGCGGCTACCCCCTGCTGCCCGGCGTCCGGGGCGACCTGCTCGCCCGGCTCGGCCGGACCGCCGAGGCCCGCGCGGAGTTCGAGCGCGCCGCGGAGCTCACCCGCAACGCGCCCGAACGCCGCGTCCTACTCGACCGGGCCGCCGCCCTGCACGGCGCTCAGTAGTCCTTCACCGTGAACGCGTTGACGATCTCGCCGAAGTCCTGGAAGTCGATGACCTCGGTGTCCTCGCCCATCTCGGCGTCGCGCTGCGCGTCCACCCGCGCCTTGTTCGTCAGCGCCAGCTCCTGGTTCGCCGCGACGTACCCGCGCAGCTCCCGCTCGTAGGCCGCGAACGCCGCGCGGTGGTCGCCGCCCGCCGCCTTCAGCTCGCCGGCGAGGACGTACGCGCCGACCATCGCCATGCTGGTGCCCTGCCCCGACAGCGGCGACCCGCAGTACCCGGCGTCCCCGAGCAGCACGACGCGGCCCTTCGACCACGCGTCCATGTGGATCTGCGCCATCGCGTCGAAGTGGAAGTCCGGCGCGTCCCACATCGTCTCCAGCAGCCGCGGCAGCTCCCAGCCGCCGCCCGCGAGCGCGTCCGCGAGGATCTTCTTCTGCGCGGCGGTGTCGCGGTAGTCGTAGGTGATCGGCTCCTTCGACTCGAAGCCCAGGTAGACGCGGACCTCCTTGTTGCCGCGGACGCTCATCACACCGCCGCCCCATGCGCTGCCCGGCATCTGGTGGAAGACCTGCCAGCGGTCCAGGCCGAGGAAGTTCGGCGCCGTCCACACGCCGAGGTAGGTGCCGAGGTGGGAGATGAACCGCTCCTCCGGCCCGAAGACGAGCCGCCGCGTGTGGGAGTGCGCGCCGTCCGCGCCGACGACGAGGTCGAACCTCCGGGTCGTGCCGCTGCGGAAGGTCACCCGCACGCCGTCGTCGTCCTGCTCCAGCGCGGCGATCGAGTCGCCGAACAGGTACTCGACGCCGTCGCCCGCCGCGTCCGCGAGGATGCGCGAGAGGTCGTCGCGGAGGATCTCGACGTCCGGGCCGTCGAGGTCGCCGGCGGTGATGGTGCGCTCCTCGCTGCGGTACAGCTCGGCGCCGTCGGCGTCCACCATCGACATCCCGCGCATCTGGACGCGCCGCTCGCGGACCAGGTCCAGGATCCCCATCCGCTCGGCCACCTCCAGCGCCGGGCCGCGCACGTCGATCGCCTGCCCGCCGGCCCGCAGGCCCTGCGTGACCTCGACGATCGTGACCTCGAACCCGTGGCGCCTCAGCCAGTACGCCAGGGCGGGGCCGCCGATGCTCGCGCCGGAGATGAGGACCTTGGTGTTCTCCATGAGTGACTCCCTCTCAGGGGCGGGAAGTGCTTCCCGCCGTCACTCGGGAGACTGGCGGCGCCCGCTGACCGCGCCCGCACCGTCCGCTGACGGGCCGGGCACGGGCGCGCGGTCACGAGGGGGCGGTCACCGGCGGGCGGTCACGAGCGGGAGGCGGCGTGGGCGGCGTCGATCTGCTCCCAGGCGACCTGCAGCAGGGCGGCGCGCTTCTCCTCCGGCGTCCCGTCCATGGACGAGATCGCGAAGGTGCCGAAGTAGACGGTGAACAGCGCGCTGAGCGACCGGACGCGGTCCAGGACGGGACTCTCCGGGTCGGTGAGCAGCGCGCCGAGGTCCTGCATGCGGTCGCGGAAGGTCTTCGGCGCCGTCCGGCCGCGCAGCGCCGCCTGGTTCTCCTGGAGGAACTGGAAGACCGGGGCCCACTCCTCCAGCGCCTCGTTCAGGCGGCGCAGCAGCTCGCGCCGGGTCTCCAGCGTCGGGGGCTGGGCGCGGGCCCAGGCGATCAGCTCGTCCAGCCGCTCGCCGATGCCGCCGACGAGGGCGTCGAGGATGTCCTCCTTGGTGCGGAAGTGGTAGTAGAGCGCGGCCTTGGTCACGTCGAGCCGCTCGGCGATCTCCCGCAGCGAGGTCTGGTCGTAGCCGCGTTCGAGGAAGAGCTCCAGCGCGACGTCCAGGATGCGTTCCCTGGTGTCCTTGCGACGCGTCTGCGGCTTGCCCACGGTATGCCTCTCCTCCGGCCGTCCTGCCCCGTCCTCCACCGTATCGCGGCAACTTACTTGACGCCCGGCTAGTTAGCGCGGCTAGCGACCGGGCCCGGCCGCCGCGGTGGCGCCGGGGACCCCACGGAACGCGCCATCCGCCAGGGTCGTTCGGCCGGAATGGTACTGATGATGGATGCGGACGCCGCGTCCGCGGAGAGGAGCCCCCCGTGATCGCGCTTCCGGACGTCCGGGCCGCCGCCGGCCGCGTCGCCGGCCGCGTCCGCGAGACGCCGCTGCTCGGCGTGGACCCCGGCCCGCTCGCCCCCGCCGGGCGGATGTGGCTGAAGCTGGAGCAGGCCCAGCACACCGGATCGTTCAAGGCGCGCGGCGCGTTCAACCACATCCTCGCCGCGCGGGACGGCGGCCGGCTCCCGGAGGCCGGCGTCGTCGCGGCGTCCGGCGGCAACGCGGGCCTCGCGTTCGCCTATGCCGCCGCCGAGGTCGGCGCGCCCGCGGAGGTGTTCGTCCCCGAGACGGCCCCGCCGGTGAAGGTCGCGCGGCTGCGCGCGCTCGGCGCCACCGTCGTCCAGGTCGGCACCCGCTACGCCGAGGCGCAGGACGCCGCCACCAAGCGCGCCGCCGACACCGGCGCCCTGTTCTGCCACGCCTACGACCAGCCCGAAGTCTGCGCCGGCCAGGGCACCCTCGGCCTGGAGATCCTCGACCAGACCGGCGGCGAGGTCGACACGGTCCTCCTCGCCGTCGGCGGCGGCGGGCTGATGGCGGGCGTCGCCGCCGCCCTCGAAGGCCGCGCCCGCGTCGTCGGCGTCGAACCGGAGACCATCCCGACCCTCGAACGCGCCCTGCACGCGGGCCGGCCGGTGGACGTCCAGGTCTCCGGCGTCGCCGCCGACTCCCTCGGCGCCACCCGCCTCGGCGACATCGCCCACGCCGTCGCGACCCGCACCGGCGTGGTGCCGGCGCTGGTCTCCGACGACGCGATCATCGACGCGCGCCGCTTCGTCTGGGAGGAGTACCGGCAGGTCGTCGAGCACGGCACCGCCGCCGCCGTCGCGGCCCTCCGCACCGGCGCCTACCGCCCGTCCCCCGGCGAGCGCGTCGTCGTCGTGCTGTGCGGCGCCAACACCGACCCGTCCGACCTGTGAACCCGGCCTAGCGCAGTTGCGCCGCGAGCGTCCGGGCCGCGCGGAGGAGGTTGGACGTCCCCTTCCGCGCGGCCAGTTCCTCGATCTCGGGGACGGGCGCGGACGCCTTCGCCCACCGCGCCGTCCTGGCGCCGAGCGCGATGAGCCGGTCGTGGGCGAACGGCGGCCGCCGCCCCGGTTCCGGGTGCAGGAGCGGCAGCGCGGCGGCGATCGTCTCCCAGACCTCGGCGTACGCGCCCGCCTCCGCCGCGCGTTCCAGGGCCTCGACCACCCGGACCAGCTTGATCTCCCCGGCGAGCGCCAGCCGCCCGATGTGCCGGCCGAGCGCGGCGGCGGGCAGGTCGCCCCGCGCCGCCAGGACCAGCAACGTCTCGCCGGCCTCCTCGTCGTCCGGAAGGGCGAGCTGGCAGGCGAGGAAGAACGCGACGGCCTCGGCGAGCGCCCCGGTCCCCGACGTGCGGTCGATGAGCACGGAGACCGGCATGTTCACGCTGGACCATTCGCGCCGCCGCCGCAGCCCGGGGACGAGGTGCGCGGCGACCACGTCGGGATGGGACGGCAGCAGCCACGGCCAGTACGCCCAGTGCCGGCTCCAGGCGGTGTGGACGTCCTTCTCGGGCGCGGTGAAGACGGCGTCCACCAGCGGCAGGCCGGTCGGCTCGGCGCCGATGACCACGTCGGGAGGGCCGTCCGCGACCGGGCTCACGACCACGTCGCCGCGCGGCGCCCCGCCCTCAGCGAGCCAGCGGGCGGCGGCGCGTCCCGCCTGCGACACCAGCCGGCCCGCCCGCCGGGCCGCTTCGGCGTCGGGCTCGAGCGGCAGCCTGAGCAGCGCCTGCTGGAGGTCGGCGGAACCGGGCTCCACGCCCGCCGCCTCGCACTCCTCCAGACGCTCGACGAGCGCGAGCGCGTCGACGTGGCCCGTCGGACGGGTCGGAGTGGCCAGCAGCACCGGTGGCGGCGTCCCGTCCTCCACCGCGCGGTAGACCTCCGCGAACCGCGACACGAAGAGCCGGTCAAGGGGCGGCCCCTGCACCCGCGCGGCGAGCCGGCGGCCGTTGTGCCGGACCGGCGAGCCGATCAGCAGACGCCCGATGCCGACCAGCCACTCCTCGGGGGCGAGCCAGAAGTCCAGGCGTTCGAGGTACGGATGGAAGTCCCTGTGCAGTACGGGGGTCAGCACGGCCCGCAGGGCGTCGCGGTCCTGCCGGATGAGGCGGACGTAGGCGGCGAGCAGCTGCTCGCTCATCGCCCAGCCGATCCCGTCCTGGAGGGCCTTGGCCAGCTCGACCGGAGTCGTGATGGGCGGCGGCAACGGCTCCGGCGCCGGTTCCGGGACCCGTCCGGGCACGGCGAGGGCGGGCGGGGCGGGGTCGTCGTCCACCGGGTCCGCTTCGGAGACCTCGCCGCCGAAACGGGCGACGACCTGCGCGGCGAGGTCGGGCGGCAGCAGCGGCACGGCGTCGCGCAGGGCGGCGCCGTCCGTCGCGGCCGGGAGCTTGAGCGCGACCCGCACGGCCCGCTGCCGGACGGCGTACGACTCGTGCCCGAACGCGCGCGCGAGCGCGGCGGCGCAGCCGTCCGCGAGGTCGGGGTGGCGCCGCACGGTCCGCTCCAGCCACGACAGGCCCGTCCGGACGAGCCCGGACTCGGCGCGGAACAGCAGGCCGTCCAGGGCCTCGACCACGAGGTCGGGCGGGAGGTCGTCGCGGTCCTTCAGCAGGTCGAGGGCGGACTCCGCGACCGGGCCGGGCGCGGCGGGCAGCAGCCGCGAGTAGTCGCGGGCGCGGGCGCCCGCCTCGGCGTCCGACGGGGCGAGCGCGTCATGGAGCCGGACGAAGAAGCGCAGGTCGAGGGCCGTCCCGCCGCGCAGGAACCGGCGGACGCAGCCGTCCAGCAGCATCCCCCGGTCGACCTGGCCCCGCGCGGCGAGCGTGGCGAGCCCCCGGACCCAGCGGTCGCTGTCGCGCAGCTCGCGTCCCACGCCCTCCGCCTCGAAGATCCGCGGCAGCAGCACCGGGAGCAGCGGGTCGCGGGTGCGCGGCGGCGCCGAGGCGACCCAGCCGACGACGAGCGGATCGTGCTCGGGCGGTTCCGCCCCGGTCGCCCTCAGCAGGGCGAGGACGAGGTCGAGGCCGGTGTGGCGCGGCCCCCGCAGTCGCAGGGCGAGGCGCCGCGCCAGGTCGGCGAGCCAGGCGTCGTCGTGGGCCTGCCAGAGGCCCATCAGCAGGGCGGTGTCGTGGTGGTCGTCCGTCCAGCGCGAGTTGAACTCGCGGCGGCCCAGCCAGGACGCGACGGCCGACGCGCCGCCGAGCGTGCCCGCCCCGGCGGCGCGGAACGCCGGCGCGAAGTCGTCGATGCCCTCCCAGGTCTCGCGCCGCGACCGCACCTCGCGCACGTGGCCGGGGAGCGCCTCGGCGACCTCGCGGCGGCCGGCGGCGTCGAGGGAGAGGACCGCGCCGGCCACGGCGTCGGCCTTCCGCGCGTCGATGAGCGCGGCGATCTCGTCCCACGCGGTCGTCGTCATGCCCACGAACATTAGGCCCGCTCACCGACATTCCGGAGTCAGGCTCCGAAATAGGCGCCGCCGTTGAGGTGGAGCACCTGCCCGGTGATGTGCCCGGCGCCCGGCGAGGCGAGGAACGCGGCGAGCGCGGCGACGTCCTCCGGCGTTCCGGCGCGCTTGGTGGCGGTCTGCCCGACCAGCATGGCGCGCCGCTCGCCGGTCATCTGGTCGCCGAAGAACTCGGTGTCCTCGACGAGGCCGGGAGCGATCACGTTGGCGGTGATGCCGCGCTCGCCGACCCGCGCGGCCAGCTCGATGTTCCAGACGCGCATGCCGGCCTTCGCCGCGCCGTACGATCCGCCGCCGCGGCCGCCCGCGATCGAGCCCATGCTGATCACGCGGCCGCCGCGGGCGAGCCGCGGTTCCAGGGCGGTCGTGACGAGGACGGTGCCGACCAGGTTGACCTCCAGGTTGGCGAGCCACGCGTCGCGGACGCCGGCGAGCCCGGACGGCGCGGGGCGTCCGGTGTCGGTGTTGCCGCCGGCGTTGTTGACGAGCACGTCCACCGTCTCGGGCAGCTCGGCGAGGGCGGCTTCGACCTGGCCGGGGTCGGTCACGTCGAAGACGACGGGCCGCACGCGGGGGCCGAGGTCGGCGGCGGTCTCGGCGAGCACCTTCTCGCGCCGGCCGGTGATGACGACGTCCAGGCCGTCCGCCGCGAGGGCCGCCGCGACGGCCCGGCCGATGCCGGTCCCGCCGCCGGTCACCACTGCGCTGCGGGTCATGGGGACCTCCTTCGTTTAGGTCTAAACTTCGCCTTAAGCTAGACGCCGTGGAGGACGAACGCAAACACGGGGACCCGGTCGACGCCATCGCCGAGGCGTGGGCGCGCGAGCGTCCCGGCACGCCGGTCGCGTCCATCGGGATCATCACCCGGGTGTGGCGCGCGGCGAAGTTGCTCGGCGACGAGCGGCGCCGCACGCTCGCCCGGCTCGGCATCGACACGGCCACGCTCGACCTGCTGTCCACGCTGCGCCGGCGCGGAGCGCCGTACGCGATGACGCCCGGTCAGCTGCGCGAGGCGTCGCTGCTCACCGCGGGCGCGATCACCCAGCGGGTGGCGCGGGCGGAGCGGGCGGGGCTGGTGGAGACCGAGCGCGGGCCGCGCGGCCGGACGTCGTCGGTGCGGCTGAGCGACGCGGGCCACCGGCTGATCGAGGACAGCGTGAACCGGCTGCTCACCTACGAGGACTCGCTCCTCGACCACCTGGACGAGGAGGAGCGCGAGCGGCTCACCGAGCTGCTGCGCCGCCTCCTGGACGGGCTCGTCGAACGGCTCGGCGCCGACGCCAAGCCCGGCCAGGTGGGCGAGCGCTGAGCGTCAGGAGAGCAGGTCGGCGAGGGTCTCCCGGCGGGACGGGTGGCGCAGCTTGTGCATCCCCTTGGACTCGATCTGGCGGATGCGCTCGCGGGTCACCCCGTAGACCTTGCCGACCTCCTCGAGCGTCTTCGGCTCGCCGCCCGCGAGGCCGAACCGCATCGAGATGACGCCGGCCTCGCGCTCGGTGAGCGTCTCCAGCACGGCGTCGAGCTTGCCGCGCAGCATCGAGGACGCGACCACGTCGGCGGGGTCGCCGCCCTCGGGGTCCTCGATGACGTCGCCGAGCTCGCCGTCGCCGTCCTCGCCGAGCGGGGTCTGCAGGGACAGCGGCTCGCGGGCCTGGCGGCGCAGCCACTCGACCTTCTCCGGCGTGACGTCCAGCTCGACGGCCAGCTCCTGCGCGGTGGGCTCGCGGCCGAGGTCCTGCATCATGCGGCGGCGGATCCGGGTCATCCGGTTGAGCACCTCGACGACGTGCACCGGGATGCGGATCGTCCGGGACTGGTCGGCGAGGGCGCGGCTGATCGCCTGCTTGATCCACCAGACGGCGTAGGTGGAGAACTTCAGCCCGCGCCGGTACTCGAACTTCTCCACGGCGCGGATCAGCCCGAGGTTGCCCTCCTGGACGAGGTCGTTGAGCGGCAGGCCGTGCCCCATGTACCGCTTGGCCAGCGACACGACCAGGCGGAGGTTGGCCTCGACCATGTGCTCCTTGGCGCGGCGCCCGTCGGCGGCGATCCAGGCCAGGTCGTCGCGGTCCTGCGGGGACAGGGCGTCGCCGAGGGTCTCCAGGCGTTCGCGCGCGAACAGCCCGGCCTCGATGCGCTTGGCCAGCTCGACCTCCTGCTCTGCGGTGAGCAGCGGGGTCCGGCCGATGCGGGAGAGGTAGTCCTTCATCGGGTCGACGAGGTCGCGGCTCGCGGACACGCCGCGGGCGGAGGCGCCCCGGGCGGCCGTGCCGCGCGCGGACGCGGCGCGGGCGGGCTCGGGGGTCGCGACACGGGGGGTGCTGGCGTTCAGGGCGGTGTCCTTTGCTCGTCCGGCCGGGAGGGAACGGGTCACCCGATCTCGGTACCCGGCAGCCCGGCGGCATAAACTTAGGTCGAGCCTAGACATGTGTCAACTATAAACTTATGTCGACGTATGAGAGGATGCCCGGCATGGGTTTGCGGGAACTGAAGAAACAGCAGACGCGGCAGGCCATCTCGCACCAGGCGACGCGCCTGTTCCTGAGGCACGGGTTCGACCGCGTGACCATCGCCGACGTCGCCGCCGCCGCGCAGGTCGCGAAGATGACGGTCACCAACTACTTCCCGCGCAAGGAGGACCTGGCCCTCGACCTGCACGAGGAGTTCGTCGCCCAGCCCGCCCGCACGGTCGCCGAGCGCGCGCGGGGCGAGTCCGCGCTCGCCGCGCTGCGCCGCGCGTTCCTCGACGCCGTCGACCGGCGGGACGCGGTCATCGGCTTCTCCGGCGCCGACTTCGCCCGCATGATCACCGAGAGCCCCGCGCTGGTCGCGCGGCTGCGCGAGTTCCACGAGGAGCGCGAGCACGCGCTCGCCGCCGTCCTCGCCGAGGAGACCGGCGCGGACGCCGGCGACGTGGTCGTCCGCGTCGCCTCGGCTCAGCTCATCGGCGTGCACCGCGTCCTGTTCGAGGAGACGCTGCGCCGCACCATCGCCGGTGAGGACCGCGACGCGATCGCCGCGGCCCTCACCGGCTCCGCCGAGAAGGGCTTCGCCCTCCTGGAGCCGTCCCTGGGGGACTACGCCGTCAGGCGATGACGAGGAGGAGGTCGCCGGCCTGGACGGGGGTGGCCGCCGGGACGGCCAGGCGGGACACGGTCCCGGCCACCGGGGCGGTGATCGCGGCCTCCATCTTCATCGCCTCGATCGTGGCGACCGTGTCGCCGGCCTCCACCCGGTCGCCCTTCGCGACGCGCAGCGTCACCGAGCCGTCGAACGGCGCGCCGACGTGGCCGGGTTCGGCCGGGTCGGCGCGCTCCACCGGCGGCGCGTCCGACGCGACCGACTTGTCGCGCACGGACAGGGTGCGGAGCTGGCCGTTCACCGTGCAGATGACCTGCCGGACGCCCGCCTCGTCGATGTCGCCGACCGCTTCGAGCCCCGCCAGCACCCGCACGCCCGGTTCGAGGTCGAACGCGACCTCCTGCCCGGCGCGCATCCCGTACAGGAACGCGCCGGTCGGCAGGACGGACAGGTCGCCGTACGCCGCGCGGGCCTCGCGGTACTCCTTCGCGGGGCCGGGGAACAGCAGGCGGTCGAGGGTGTCGCGGACCTCGGGCCCGGCGAGCGCCTTCTCCTCCGCGCCGTCCAGCTCGGCGCGGGCCGGGGTGTACTGGCGCCCGGCGAGCGCCTTGGTGCGGAACGGCTCGGGCCAGCCGCCGGGCGGGTCGCCGAGCTCACCGCTGAGGAACCCGATGACGCTGTCGGGGATGTCGTAGCGCTCGGGGTTCGCGGCGAAATCGTCCGGGTCGGCGCCGGCGGCGACGAGGTGCAGGGCGAGGTCGCCGACGACCTTGCTGGACGGCGTGACCTTGACGAGCCGGCCGAGGATGCGGTCGGCGGCGGCGTAGCAGCGCTCGATCTCCTCGAACCGGTCGCCGAGGCCGAGCGCGACGGCCTGCTGGCGCAGGTTCGACAGCTGCCCGCCCGGGATCTCGTGCTGGTAGACGCGTCCGGTCGGCGACGGCAGGCCCATCTCGAACGGCGCGTACAGCTTGCGCACCGCCTCCCAGTAGGGCTCCATCACGGTGAGGGCGTCGAGGTCGATGCCGGTGGCGCGGCCGGTGAAGTCGGTCGCCGCGACGATCGCCTGCAGGGGCGGCTGGCTCGTCGTGCTGGAGAGGGGCGCGGCTGCGCCGTCCACGGCGTCCACACCGGCTTCGATGGCCGCGATGTAGGTGCCGATCTGGCCGCCTGCGGTGTCGTGGGTGTGGAGGTGGACGGGCAGGTCGAAACGCTCCCGCAGAGCGCTCACCAGTGTGCGCGCGGCAGGAGCGCGCAGGAGACCTGCCATGTCCTTGATGCACAGGATGTGGACGCCCGCCTCGACCAGTTCCTCGGCGAGGCGCAGGTAGTAGTCGAGCGTGTAGAGGCGCTCGTCCGGGGACGACAGGTCGCCCGTGTAGCAGAGGGTGCCCTCCACCAGCGCGTGCGTCTGCAGCGCCGCGTCGATCGCGGGACGCATGCGTTCGACGTCGTTCAGCGCGTCGAACACGCGGAAGATGTCGACGCCCGTACTGGCGGCCTCCTTGACGAACGCGCGCGCCACCGAGTCGGGGTACGGCGTGTAGCCGACGGTGTTGCGGCCGCGCAGCAGCATCTGGATGCACAGGTTCGGTGCCGCTTCCCGGATGGCCGCGAGCCTGTCCCACGGGGACTCGCCCAGGAAGCGGAGCGCGACGTCGTACGTCGCGCCGCCCCACGCCTCTATGGAGAGGAGCTGCGGAGTCATGCGGCCGAGGTAAGGCGCCGCGGCGACTAGGTCGTGCGTGCGTACCCGGGTCGCCAGCAGCGACTGGTGCGCGTCCCGGAACGTGGTGTCGGTGACGGCAAGCGCGTTCTGCGCCCGCAACTGCTCGGCGAACGCGCGCGCGCCGAGAGCCAGAAGGCGGTCGCGGGAACCTTCCGGGAACGGGTCGTCGAGCTGGAGCGGCGGGAGCTTCGTCGCCGGGTCCAGGGCCGTGGGCGCCTCACCGTGCGGCTTGTTGACGGTGACGTCCGCGAGGTAGCGGACGAGCCGCGTCGCACGGTCGCCGCTCGACCGCGCCGTCAGCAGCTCCGGATGGTCGGCGATGTAGGACGTGCTGACGCCGCCCCTGCGGAAGTCCTCCTCGTCCAGCAGCGCCTGCAGGAACGGGATGTTCGTCGCGACGCCCCGGATGCGGAACTCGGCGACCGCCCTGCGCGCGCGCCGCACGGCCTCCTCGAACGTCCGGCCCCGGCACGTCAGCTTCACCAGCAGCGAGTCGAAGTGCGGGGACACGATCGCGCCGCCGTGCGCGGTACCGGTGTCCAGGCGCACCCCGGCGCCGCCCGGCGACCGGTACGCCGAGATCTTCCCGGTGTCGGGGCGGAACCCGTTCGCCGGGTCCTCGGTCGTGATCCGGCACTGCACCGCGAACCCGCCGACCACCACGTCCTGCTGGGAGATGCCGAGGTCGTACAGGGTCTCGCCGCCCGCGATGCGCAGCTGGCTCTGCACCAGGTCGACGCCCGTGACCTCCTCCGTCACGGTGTGCTCGACCTGGATGCGCGGGTTCATCTCGATGAAGACGTGCTCGCCGCGGTCGTTCACCAGGAACTCGACGGTCCCGGCGTTCACGTAGCCGATCTCGCGGGCGAACTTCACCGCGTCCTCGCACAGCCGCTCCGCGATGGCCGCGTCCAGGTGCGGCGCCGGCGCGATCTCCACGACCTTCTGGTGCCGCCGCTGCACCGAGCAGTCGCGTTCGCGCAGGTGGACGGTGTGCCCCGCACCGTCCGCGAGGACCTGCACCTCGATGTGGCGGGGCCGGTCCACCGCCTGCTCCAGGAAGACCGTCGGGTCGCCGAACGCGCTCTCCGCCTCGCGGCGCGCCGTGTCCACGGCGGCCTCCAGCTCCTCGCGGTGGTCGACGCGGCGCAGCCCGCGCCCGCCGCCGCCCGCCGCGGCCTTCACGAACAGCGGGAACCCGACCTCGTCGGCCGCCTCCAGCTCCCGTCCGGGCTCCGGCGTCGCCGACCGCAGCACCGGCAGGCCCGCCCGCCGCGCCGCCGCGACCGCCTCGATCTTGTTGCCGGCCAGGCTCAGCACCCGCGACGGCGGGCCGACGAACGTGATGCCGTTGCGCTCGCACGCCTCCGCCAGCTCCGGGCTCTCCGACAGGAACCCGTAGCCGGGGTAGACGGCGTCGGCGCCGACCCGCAGCGCCGTCTCCACGATGCCGTCCACGTCCAGGTAGGCGCGGACGGGGTGGCCGTGCTCGCCGATCTCGTACGCCTCGTCGGCCTTCTGCCGGTGCAGCGACAGCCGGTCCTCGTGGGCGTAGACGGCGACGCTGGCGATGCCGAGTTCGTACGCGGCGCGGAACGCGCGTACGGCGATCTCGCCGCGGTTCGCGACGAGCAGCTTTGTGATCACGTGTTCTCCCAGGAGACGGCTCGGGCGCGTCCGCCCGCACCCGACGGCCTCCCGGGCTCGGCGCTGAGCGTCGGAGGAGCATGGGCCGGTCCGGCGGGCGAACCGAATCTTCGGATACCTACCCAGTTGACCGGCCGGGCCCCGCCCGGGATACCCCGTCCCCTTGTGAACAAAGTGATAGATCGCGGTTACCGCGAAAAACGCTCTTTCGTTCCGTCCGCGGCGAGGAGGGTCTCGGCGATCGCCCTGGCCCGGAGCGCGGGCGCGGCCGACCGCTCGCGCAGCGCGGTCACCAGTGCGCCGTCCAGCAGCAGGACGAACTGCCGCGCCAGCTCCGCGGCGTTCGCACGGTGCCCCGCCTCGGCGAGCAGGCGCTCGAAGAACGCGGCCACCGCCGTCTTGTGCGCGTCCGCGAGCCGCCGCACCCCGGCGTCGCTCCCGGCCGTCTCGGCCATCGCGTTGAGGAACGAGCACCCGTGGAAGTCCGCGCTCTCGAACCGTCCGGCCATCACGTCGAAGACGTCGAGGGGGTGCCCGCCGCGCTCGGCGACGGCCTCCTCCAGGCCCCTGCGCCACGTGCGGTCGCGCTCGCCGAGGACGGTCGCGACCAGGTCCTCCTTGCTCTGGAAGTGCCGGTAGAAGGACGCGCGGCCGACACCGGAGGCGGCGAGCAGCCGTTCCACGCCGACCGCGCGGACGCCCTCGGCGTAGAAGAGCTCCTCGGCGGCCTGGACGAGGCGGTCGCGCGCACGGGTCGGCATGCCGCCAGCGTATCCGGCTTTGACGGAAAACGGAACCGACCGGTACCGTCTCGAAAACGGAACCGATCAGTACCGTTCTGACGCCGCGCCAGCCGAAGGAGACCGCATGGCCGTCACCGCGCCGCCGGAGAGCCCGCCCACCGGGGTCCCCGCCCGCACCCTCGTCCTCGCCGCCGGCACCTTCGCCGTCGGCACCGACGCGTTCGTCGTCGCGGGCGTGCTGCCCGAGATCGGCCGCGACCTGCACGTCGGCGTCGCCGCCGCCGGACAGCTCGTCACCGTCTTCTCGATCGCCTACGCCGTCCTGTCCCCGGTCATGGCCGCCCTCACCGGCACCTGGCCGCGCCGCCGCGTGCTGCTCACCGCCCTCGCCGTCCTCGCCGCCGGCAACGCCGCCACCGCGCTCGCGCCCGGCTACGGATGGGTGCTGGCCAGCCGCGTCATCGCCGCAGGCGGCGCCGCGATGTTCACCCCCATCGCCGGCGCCACCGCCGCCGCGCTCGCCGGCCCCGCGCACCGCGCCCGCGCGCTCTCCTACGTCACCGTCGGCCTCGTCACCTCCACGGCCCTCGGCGTCCCGATCGGGACGCTGCTCGGCACCGTGATGTCCTGGCGCGGGACGATGTGGTTCGCCGCCGCGCTCGCCGCCGTCGCCGCCGCCGGGGTCGCCGCGCTGCTCCCGCACGTCCCCGCGCCGCCCGCCGTCGGCCTGCGCGCACGCCTCGCGCCCCTCGCCGACCGCCGGGTCAACGCCCTCCTCGCCACCACCGCGATCCTGTTCACCGGCATCTACCTGCTGCAGAACTACATCAGCGTGGTCTTCGAGCCCGCCACCGGCGGCGGCGGACGCTCCCTGGCGGTGCTGCTGTTCGTCTCCGGCTGCGCGGGCACCGCCGGCAACCTCATCACCGGCGCGTGGGCCGACCGCTTCGGGCCGCGCCGCGTCATCACGGGCGTCGCCGTCGTGCTGGCCGCCGACCTCGCGCTGCTGCCCGTCACCGGGGCGACCATGGCGGGCGCCGCGGCCGCCGCCGCCGTCTACGGGTTCACCGCATGGGGCGTCATGGTCCCGATGCAGCACCGGCTCATCGCGGTCGCCCCGGACGCGTCCGCCCTCCTCGTCTCCCTCAACGCCTCCGCCGTCTACCTCGCCGTGTCGATCGCGGGCGGCGCGGGCGCGCTGTGGCTGCGGGCCGCGGACGCCACGTCCCTCGCCTGGGTCGCCGCCGCCGTCACCGTCGCGGGCCTCGCCGCCTCCGAGGCCGCGCACCGGCTCACCGCCGCCACCCGCACCCGATGACCGCCTTCATCCGGCCCGCCACGCGGACCTGCCGGACGCTCTAGGCTGTTCGGTCGGGTTTCGTGTGCTTGTAGGGGGAACAGGGTGCGGCTGCCGGAACATCTCGAACTTCTCGTCTCCGACGAGCCCGTCCTCGACGTGTACTCCTACGGGCCCTGGCGCGTCCCGGACGGCCTGTACGACGAGATCCGCGCCCGCATCGACACGCTCGCCGCCGACCCGCGCTGCAAGGACGCCACCACCAGCGAGCACTCCCTGCTCACCGCGCCCGCCCCGCTCGTCGTCGCGGAACTGCTCCTCACCCTCGACTTCCTGCTCGGCGCCGGAGCCGTCAACGCCGGCACCCACTCCCGCCTGCAGTACCAGTTCTTCAACCGCTACCACAACGAGCCCCGCGACCCGCTGCGCGACGCCGGCGGATGGGGCGTCAGCCGCGGCTCCTTCCAGCCCCTCGAATGGCTGGAGGACTGCGGTGACCAGGACCTCGCCCTGACGCTCGCCCGCGAGTCCCTCGATGTCTTCGAGGGACTGGAGCCCATCGAGCAGCGCCGCCAGGCCCTCATCAAGCTGTACGACGACCCGCCGCCCGCGCTGCGCATCCAGACGCCGCTCGCCGAGCAGCGCGCCCTGTGGCTCGCCCACGCGAGCGACGACATCGTCACCGTCCTGCCCGAACTCGCCGGACCCATCGGCTACCTCGAATGGGTCTGCTCCGGGCTCCTGCCCGTCCACGAGCACCTGCGCGAGGTCGCCCCGCACGACGAGACCGCCGACGAGCTGCTCGTCCACCTGCTCCTCCAGGGCGGCCTCAAGCAGGTCCCCGCCGAACTGTCCGTCGTCCTCACCGAGGACCGGTACGGCGAACTCCTCGAACGCTTCGCCCGCGACCGCGACACCTTCGAACCGAACCCCTGGTACCTCAACGAATGGGGATGGCTCGGACGCGCCCTCGGCGCCGGCGCCATCGACGCCTGCCGCGGCTGGCTCGACATGGCCATGCGCTTCACCGGCTGCGTCCAGGGCCTGCCCAACGAGCCCCGCATCCCCGACCCCGAATGGATCCCCGTCGGCGAGTTCGGCGCCGACGTCCGCCGCCTGTTCACCCCCCGCCGCCGCATGGTCAACCCGCTCGCCGCCGGCGTCGGCACCGCCCCGTCCCGCAACCGCCGCACCCGCCGCGCCGAGGTCGGCTCCGGCCTCGTCGGGCAGCCCGACGTCGTCGCCGCGCTGGAGACCATCGCCGAGACCGGCGGGCCCGTCCGGCTGATGCTCGTCGGCCCCGACGGCACCGGCAAGCGCGACGCCGCCCAGGAGATCGCCCGGCTGCTCCGCGAGCACCGCATCGTCGAACCGCCGCTGTGGCTCGCCGACGACTTCTTCGCCGGCAAGGAGGTCTCCTCCGCCACCACGCAGCTCTACAGCGAGGCCCGCGACGCCGCCGGCAACCGCCTCATGGTCATCGACGGCCTGGACGACATGTCCCGCGACGGCCGCAGCGGCGAGGCCATCGTCGAGGAGCTCCACCGCGCCCTCGACGTCCACGACGACCTCCACGTCGTCGCCCTGTGCGAACCCGGCGGCGACGAGCGCATCCGCGAGGTCAACCCCGGCCTCTCCCTGCGGTTCCAGGTCGTCCGCACCCACCCGTTCGACGCCGACGGGTACGCCGAACTGTTCAACCGCGCCCTCCAGCAGCGCGGCGCGCGCGCCCACAAGCGCGCCCTCACCGCCGCCGGGCAGCTCCTCGTCCGGACCCCGCCCATCCGCAACCTCCGCAACGCCCGCCTCGCCCAGCGCCTCGCCGACATCGTCGTCGAGAACGTCCGCGCCAGCACGCCCGCCGGCGAGGAGCTCGTCGTCAAGCGCGCCGACGTCCCCGCCGCCTTCGACACCGCCGGCACCCCGTCCGACCCCATGGCCGAACTCGCCGCCCTCACCGGCCTCCGCACCGTCAAGGCGGAGATCGAGCTGCTCGTCGCCGGCGCCAAGGCCGCCAAGCTGCGCCGCGAGGCCGGCCTGCCCTCGCCCGCCGCGCCCGCCCGGCACATGGTCTTCACCGGCGACCCCGGCACCGGCAAGACCGTCGTCGCCCGCCTCCTCGCCCGCATCTTCAAGGACCTCGGGCTGCTGTCGTCCGGCCACCTCGTCGAGGCGTCCCGCTCCACCCTCGTCGGACGCTACGTCGGCGAGACCGCCGTCAAGACCCGCGGCGTCGCGCAGAGCGCCGTCGGCGGCGTCCTGTTCATCGACGAGGCCTACGCCCTCACCGAGACCAGCATGTCCGACGACTACGGCCAGGAGGCCATCGCCGAACTCATCAAGGTGATGGAGGACCACCGCGACGACCTCGTCGTCATCGTCGCCGGCTACGAGCGCGAGATGCAGCGCTTCATCGCCTCCGACCCGGGCCTCGCGTCCCGCTTCCCCACCACCGTCCGGTTCCCCGACTTCACCGACGCCGAACTCGTCGAGATCTTCACCGGGCAGGCGGCCGCCGCCGGCCTGTCGCCCGCCCCCGCCGCCCTCGACAAGATCACCGAGCTGCTCCGCCGGGCCCCGCGCGGCCGCTCCTTCGGCAACGCCCGCGTCATGCGCAACCTGTGCGAGCGCGCCATCGCCCTGCAGGCCCGCCGCGTCACCGCGCTCCGCCGCCCCGGCCCCGACGACCTCGCCGCGCTGCTGCCCGAGGACATCCCCGACGGCCTCACCGGCGCCGGACGCGTCGTCCCCGCCACCGACCAGCTCGCCGAGCTCGACGCCCTCATCGGGCTCTCCGCGGTGAAGGAGGAGGTGCACCGCCTCGCCGCCGAGGCCCGCGGCGCCGAACTGCGCCGCGCCGCCGGCAAGCAGGTCACCGTCCCCACCCGGCACATGATCTTCACCGGCAGCCCCGGCACCGCCAAGACCACCGTCGCCCGGCTCGTCGCGTCCGTCTACGGCCACCTCGGTCTGCTGTCGTCCGGCCACCTCGTCGAGGTGTCCCGCGCCGACCTCATCGGCCCCTACCTCGGCCAGACCGCCCCGCGCGTCCGCGCCGCCGTCGAGCAGGCGCTCGGCGGCGTCCTGTTCGTCGACGAGGCGTACTCCCTCGCCGGCGACGCCTACGGGCAGGAGGCCGTCGCCACCCTCGTCCAGCTCATGGAGGAGTACCGCGGCGACCTCGTCGTCATCGCCGCCGGCTACGCGCGCGAAATGGACGCCTTCCTCGCCGCGAACTCCGGCCTGTCATCCCGGTTCCCCAAGCGCATCTCCTTCCCCGACTACACCGACGACGAGCTCGCCGCCATCTTCGAGCACCTCGCCGCCGCCGAGGGCCTCACCCTCGCCCCCGACGTGCCCGGACGCCTGCGGGCCGTGCTCCGCGACACCCCGCGCGGCCCGTCCTTCGGCAACGGCCGCCTCATGCGCAACCTGCTGGACGCCGCCGTCGCCGCCCAGTCCGAACGCCTCACCGCGTCCGGCTCCCCGTCCGACACCGAGATCATCACCCTGCGCGCCGAGGACCTCCGCACCGCCGCCCCCGCGTCCCCGGAGAGCGCCACGGGCCTGTACCTGTGACCCGTCCACAGGTGGTCTGACGGCGCAACACACAATTGGTCGGAATCTCCCGGCTGCGCCTGTCTAGACTCGTCTCGCCCAATCAATGCGGAGCTGGAAGGGGCTCGGTGTCCGATCGAGACTGGCAGCACACGGTGCTGCGCGACCTCGGCGCACTGGAAACCGGCCTGGTCCCGCCAACCCCACACCCAACCCCACCAGCGCTCCCTGCCCCTGCCGGTGCCGCGACCGGTCCACCCGCACCCGCCGAGACCAGCCCACCCGCAGCCCCGAACACACCACCTACAGCCGCCGAGGCCAGACCGCGTGCGGCCGCGAGCACATCACCGCCCTCCCCCGCCCGCAATTCCACGCCGCCCGCAGGCACCCGCACGCCCACAGCACCCTTCTCCCGGACCGCCGTCCCGCACCCGACCCCGGCCACCGCCCGGACGGCCACGCTGCCTCCCACCCCAGCACCGTCCCCCTCCACGGGCTCTGCTGCACGGCCAACTGAGGCGCGCCCCGTACCCCAGAAGCCACACCCGGACGAACCACCCAAACCACACACGGACAAGCCGACCAAGCCAAACGCGGACGAACCAACCGAGCCAGACGCGGACGAGGCAATCGGGCCACACGCGGAGGAGCCGACCAAACCACAGGCGCCCCCGTCCGCTCCCCCTCAGCCTTCAACAGCTGCGAGCGCAACCGAGACGCCTGCCCCGTCCTCCACCGCGCTCGCGGACAAAACCGCAGCACCCGTCCCGTCCGCCCCCTCAACAGAAGCCGCCTCCTCCAGCACCACCGGCTGGCCGATCACACCCCCGCCCTCACCTCCACTTCACCCCTCACCGGCTTCAAGCTCCGCGAGCGCGGCAGAAACGCCTGACCCCTCCCCCTCCACCCTCGCGGACAAGAGCCCCTCGCCTTCCCCGTCCGTTCCCTCAACGGAGCCCGCCCCCTCCAGCACTCCTGGCTGGACGATCACGCCTCCGCCTACACAGTCGCTCCCGCCTTCGCCTTCGACCACACCAAGCCCCCCACCAAGGCCGGGCCTCCCGGCCACCTCCGACAACGCACCACCGCTTCCCACCCCGGAGCCGCCCGCAACCTCGAACCGCCCCTCCGCCCCCGAAGACCGGATGACCCCCCAGCCACCCCCCGCCACCTCGGCACCAGCACCGCCCTCTACGCCCCCGAAGGACGCCACACCTCCCGTCCAAACACCGACCCCCCACGTCTCCGCGGACATCGAGCCTCCACCCCCACCCGCAACAGGCTGGACGATCGCTCCGCCGGTTGGGGCATCGCCTGCCACCGCGCTCCCTCCGCCCACGCCCGAGCCAAGGCCGCACGAGGCGAGTGCATCGCCATCCGAGCCGTCCAGCGCCACCTTCCCCGCCGCCTCACAACCCGGGGAAGTGCCTCCTCAGCCGAAGGTGCCGCCTAAGCCAGCACCGTTCGAACCGCTCCCGCACATGCCGAACCCACCGGCATCCGGGCCATCCCCGGGCATGCCCCAGCCTTCGACCATTCCGCCGCCGAGCACGCCAGCGCCCTCAAGCACGCAACCACCGTCAAACACACAGCCGCCCCCGGCCACACAGCCAGCTCCAAGCACGCCACCGCCTCCGAACACTCCGCCACCTCCGAACACTCCGCCGACCTCGGGCATGCCGCCGACCTCGAACACTCCGGCGTCAGCGGGCATGCCGCCGCACAGCGTCCCCGGGTCACCACAAGTCAGGCCGTCCGCACCCACCGGAGGGCCCAACCGGTTCGCCACGCCGCCCGGCGGCGTCCCCGCGCCCGACGACCTCGTCCGGCGCAATCCGCACGGCGACCCGATGGCCCGCCGGCTCGGACGCGGCGTGCGCCGCGCGATGGGGGCGTCGGCCGCCGGGCAGGTCCGGGAGCTGTCGCAACTGGCAGCGCAGATCGGCGTCCCGGTCCCGTCGAGCCGCCGGATCGCGGTGACCAGCATCCGCGGTGGCGCAGGCAAGTCGACGCTCGCCGCGCTCATCGCGGGGATCCTCCGGCAGTACCGTCCCGACCGCGTCCTCGCGATCGACGCCGACCCGGGCCTCGGTTCCCTCGCCCTGCGCATCGGCGTCAACGCACCCAGCTCGCTCCGGGACCTCGCCGCCGCGCGCCCCCAGTCCTGGGAGGAGACGGCCGCCCGCCTCGGCCGGACCCCCGAAGGCCTCTTCGTCCTGCCCGCCGCCCCGAAGGGCACCGTCGCGGACGATCTCGACCACGCGACCTTCCAGCACGGTACCGGCCGCCTCGGACGCTACTTCTCCACCACCGTCATCGACTGCGGCGGAGGGCTCGTCTCCGAGTTGCAGCGCGGGATCCTGCACGGCGCCCACGCCCAGGTGTTCGTCACCCCCGGCACGCCGGATGGTGCCCTCAGCGCGCGCGCCGCCCTCAATTGGATGGCCCTGAACGGCTTCGGTCCGCTCCTCCAGCGCACGGTCGTCGCCTTGGTCTCGCATACCCCGAATCCGGACGCCGACCTGGACCGCGCCGCCCACCTCCTCAGCAGCGGCACGCTACCCGTCACGCTCCTCCCGTTCGACCGGCATTTGGCGGCCGGCATCGTCATCGCCCCCGAACGCGTCAGCATGCCCACCCACGCCGCCGCGACCCGGATCGCGGCGGACGTCTTCACCCGTTCCCTGAGCGCCTGATGAGCCGCGAACTGATAGTCCTCACCTCCGAGAAGCCGTCCTTGGACCTCCCAGCCCTGGCCTCACCGCCCCTCTACTCAGCAGGGAACGACGTCTTCGACGCCGAAGGTCGACTCCTTCTGCGCGTCCAAGAGCCCGTCCTCATCACCATCGCGGGCGAAGTCGAACGCCTTCTCGGGATCGATTCCGCCGTCCCTGTCTGGTGGACGGAGATCCACGCCGCGACGACCGCGCCCGAGGCGCGCCACCTGGCCGAACGCTGCGCCGAAACCCTCGACGGCACGATCTGGACGGCTCGATGACGGAAACCGCAGGCGGCGCCGACGTCCTCACCGGCCAGGCCATGGTCATGTTGAACGACCGTCCCGTCGTCCCCCTTTCCCCCGCCATTTCCCAGGCCCTCGCCGAATGCGAGCGGACGAACCGCACCCTCCAACTCGTCACGCCCGCCACCAGTCGCCTGACCCTCCCCCTCCGAGCGTCCAAGGCCCAGTGGCTGGTCCACGACGACGGCTACTACGAGGGCCTTACCGGCCGTCCGATGCACTGGAACGGCACCGCCTTCGTTCCGTTGCCCGACGCCCGCGACTACGCCCCCACCTACACGACGCTCCCGGCCGAGCCCATCGGGAGCCAACTGGTCCTCACCTTCCAGGCCCTCCATGCCCCTGAAGCCGTCCTCGGCGCACACACCGAGAAGCTGATGCGCCTCATTACCGGCGAACCCCCGAAAGGCTGGGGCACCACCGAACCCCTGCAACACCCTTGGAACCCCGAAGAACTCACGGCCCACATAACGAGCGCAGCCACGTCCCGCGTCATCGCCATTGGAGCAGGCAGCCGCCCGGCAATGGCCACTTCGGATTTCTCTCCCCTCGTCTCCCCGGCCTCAGGCATGGCCGAGATGACGACGCTCACCATCGGCTACACGGACGACGAAGACCCCCCGATCCCCCAACTCCCGTCCTTCATCGACCTCCTGTCAGCGGACCACCTCCTGACCGCACTGCTGGCCCAGCTGGTCCCCGGCCGCCCCGACCTCACCACCGAACCGCGCTGGACGGGCTCCTCCGCCCCCATCGGCCTCGCTTCCGCCGGCGCCTACACCGGCCCGCCGGGCTTCTCCCGCAAGCGCCTAGGCCCACCGGACGCCCCCATCACCTGGTTCCAACTGGGCGACGGCTACTCCCCCGAATACTGGCAACGCCACCAAGACCTCCTAACCCACCTCCGCCGCACCCCCTGAGCCCTTCATGTCCGCGCCCGGATCTCGTTGATGAGCTTCTGCTTCGTCGCCTTCTGGTCCGGAGGGCCGGTCAACTGCACGACGACGCCCGTCCCGTCGTGGGCATGCGTCATGGCAACACAGACGACGCGTTGCTCATCGTCGTCCTCACCGACGACTTCGGCGTACATCGTGGACGAGTCCGTGCGGCGCCAATCCGCCGCATCCACGACGAGCGTCTTGCTTCTCATCGCAGTTCCCGGAGCACTGCTTGACCGCGACCACGCGCCAGCGCCCGAACTCGCCGCCGTCGTCGGGCTCCTCTTGGCCGCCAACCTGGAAGGCTCAGGAGTGGGCGACGACGACGCTGGAAACGGCGTTTCCGCTCACGGTAGCGGACTCGCACTCAACGACCGGCTCAGGCTCTTAGCGCCCCGCCGGTCAGCCGCCGCGGCCGAGAACATGAGCCAAACAACGACTCCCATCAACAGGCACGAGGCGCTCACCGCCACCACCACTTGCCAACGCGGCTCTTCTCAGCAGACGCCGCGGTTCTCCAGTCGCCGGTTGAGTCTGCGGCCCATCCACCCGATGCGGCACGAAGCCAGGCGACGGAACCCGCGTCTGAGGTGAGGGCCGCTCCTCTAGTACCCGTACACACGCCTCGACGTCCGAGAACGCGGCCCACGCCGCCAGCCCATGCGGCTCCACAACAACCGCGCCAGCGATCAGGTTCCCGAACCGCCCTCCCACACCCGGATCCGACCCCGCCGCCGCGCCAGGCACCACGACGAACACCTGGTCGCCGGACCGCCCCTTGGCCCTGAAGACCACCCCCGCGTCTCGCTCGGCTCCCGCGCGACCAATCAGAACGCCCCGAGAATCCGGGGATCAGAACCTTCCAGCGCCCCTTCCACAGCCACCCGGTCCCGCACGATCACGGCATCAGATGACTAGTGTTTCGCTCGAAAAGTTTCTTTCTGTTTGAGAGACTGGAGTATGCGAACCGCTGCCCCTCTGGCATTACGTGATGGAGATGTGGCCGAGCTGCGTCGGCTGGAGTCGGCGCGCAG
>NZ_JABMCA010000105.1:0-25403 GCF_014706005.1 Actinomadura sp. RB99
CACCACCCCCGAAGAGATGGCACGGGGCGACCCGGCCGAACCGGCCAGGTCGATAAAGGCACTGGCTTTTAACACGCTGTTGAGTTCTCAAGAAACGGACACCCACCGCGCCGGACCCGCTTCCGCGAGCCCCGCTCCGGGGCAACCCTTCTAACTTACCGGAACTTTCGCTCCTGTCAACCGGCTCATCCGAGTCGATCTTCAGGAAGCCCGGCCCGCCTCCCGCGTGCCATCGCAGGCGATGAAGATCGCCTGTGTCTGATCTTGCGGAAGAGTCCCCGGGGCCGGCCACCTTGCGGCGTCCTGCATCCCCTCTCGGGCCGTCCACTCCAGAGTACCTCGATCCGAAGCGGGCTTCGAACCGTTTTTTCCGGGTGGCTTCCCCTGGGGCCGTCCGCCTGCCGGCGTCCCGCATCCCCTTGGGGCAGGAAGAACATTAGGCAGGCGCGCACCGTCCGTCAAATCGGCGCGGCCACCCGCCGGACACTCCTCGGCCGCACGCCGGAAACCCCCAGGTCACGCGGGTTCGCGGCGGTCGGCGTCAGTGACGCGTCAGCGGGAGGTCAGCGTCCGAGCCGCGATGTACGCGCCGTATCAGGGCCCTCCTGGACGCTCGGTGATGTCGAACACGAGTGACTGAGAGAGGCCGACCGATGGACTATGTGATCCAGGCCGAGGGCCTGCGGAAGAGGTTCGGGGATACCCACGCCTTGGACGGGGTGGACGTCGCGGCGAAGCGCGGGACGGTGCTCGGCGTGCTGGGCCCCAACGGAGCCGGCAAGACGACCGCCGTGCGGATCCTCGCGACGCTGTTGAGGCCCGACGCCGGCCACGCCTCGGTGAACGGATACGACGTGGTCAAGGACGCGGTCCGGGTGCGCGCGATGATCGGGCTGACCGGGCAGTACGCGTCCGTGGACGAGGAGCTGACCGGCACCGAGAACCTGGTAATGATCGCGCGGCTGCTCGACTTCGGGCGGGCCGACGCGAAGGCGCGGGCGCGCGAGCTGCTGGCCCGTTTCCGGCTCACCGACGCGGGGACCCGCGCCGTGAAGACCTACTCGGGCGGCATGCGCCGGCGGCTGGACCTGGCGGCGAGCCTGATCAACCGTCCGGAGGTCATCTTCCTGGACGAGCCGACGACGGGCCTGGACCCGCGGGCGCGCAACGAGGTCTGGGACACCGTCCGCGAGGTGGTCGCCGACGGCGCGACCGTGCTGCTGACGACGCAGCAGCTGGACGAGGCCGACGCGCTCGCCGACCGGATCGTGGTGTTCGAGCACGGCCGGGTGATCGCGGAGGGGACGTCGGACGACCTGAAGTCGCGGATCGGCCGCCAGACCCTCGCGGTCCGCGCGACCGAGACGTTCCGGACCGCGCAGCTGACCGCGATCGTGGCGGAGCTGACCGGTGAGCGGCCCGAGGTGCAGGAGGCGACGGGCCTGGTCACGGCGCCGGTGCAGGACCCGAAGCTGCTGCCCGCGCTGGTCCGGCGGCTGGACGAGGCGTCCATCGTGGCGGCGGAGCTGTCGCTGCGGCTGCCGAGCCTCGACGAGGTCTTCCTCACACTCACCGGGCACCTCGCCGAGGAGCGGCCCGCCGACCTGATCTCCGAGGGGAGCCTGGCATGACCACGATGACCGTCGACGCGCCCGTCTCGTCCGAGCCGCCTGCGCGGATCAGCCCGAGCAGGACGCTGCGGCACGGGCTGACGCTGGCGTGGCGCAACATCTCGCAGTTGAAGCATTCGCCGGAGAAGCTGCTGGACACGACGCTGATGCCGATCGTGTTCCTGCTGCTGTTCCTGTACGTGTTCGGCGGGGCGCTCGCCGGCAACACCCACGCCTACCTGCAGCAGCTGCTCCCGGGGCTGGTGGCGCAGATGGCGATGTTCGCCACGATGGGGCTGGGGACGGCGCTGAACGAGGACATCCACAAGGGGGTGTTCGACCGGTTCCGGAGCCTGCCGATCGCGCGGTCGGCGCCGCTGATCGGGTCGGTGCTCGGGGACACGGTGCGGTTCCTGACCGTGATGGTGGTACTGGTGGGCTTCGGGTCGATCCTGGGGTTCCGCTTCCACACCGACCCGCTGTCGGTGCTGGGCGCGTTCGCGCTGGCGTACGTGTTCTACCTGGCGGTGTGCTGGATCTCGGTGCTGGTCGGGCTGGTGGCGCCGTCCCCGGAGACGGTGCAGGGCCTGGCGTTCATCTGGGTGATGCCGCTGACGTTCGGCAGCAGCATCCTGGTGCCGAACACCTCGACGATGCCGGGCTGGCTGGAGGCGTGGACGAAGGTGAACCCGGTCACGCACCTCGCGGACTCGGTGCGGGCGCTGACCGTGGGCGGGCCGGTCGGCAACCACGTCTGGTACACGCTGGCGTGGGCGGCGGGGATCGTGGTGGTCACATTCCCGCTGGCCATGCGGATGTACTCGCGCCGCACCTGAGCGGGGCGTCGAGATCAGCGCGCGCCGGGGACGCCGGCCCGGAAGCGGAGTGCCGGGTCGGCGTCCTTCGCCGCGTCCACCGCGTAGAGCATGTCGATGCCGGCCTTGAGGTAGGGGTACTCGGCCGCGAGGTAGGCCAGCTCGTACGGTCCGGCGGGCAGGCCGCAGCGGGCCAGCATGGCGGCCACCTCTGCGGTCGGGTCGGCGGCGCCGGGTCCGGTGGGGACGGTCTCGGTCATCGGTCGTCTCCTGGGGCGGCGGCGAGGGCGGGGACGCGGAGGTGCCAGTCGGTGACGCCCTGGTAGGCGTCGGCGGCGCGCAGGACGCCGGCCTCGCCGAACGCGGGGCCTGCGAGCTGGAGGGACAGCGGCATCCCGGCGGCGGTCGCGCCCATGGGTGCGGCGAGGACGGGGTTGCCGACGCAGTCCCAGTACGGGGTGAAGAAGAACCGGGACGTGGCGTCCACATTGATGGTCCCGGCGGCGTCGGTGATGTCGTCGTAGCGCGGGGCGCCGATGCCGAGCGTCGGCGCGGCGACGAGGTCGACGTCCTCGAAGAGGCGGGCGAGCGCCTGCTGGGCGACGCGGCGGACGCGCTGCGCCTGGACGTAGTCGGCGCCGGTGGCGAGGGCGCCGCGGGCGAGCGCGAGGCGGGTGGACGGGGCGTAGCCGTCCCAGCGGGCGGCGAGGTCGGCGCGGTGGTAGGCGAGGGCCTCGGCGCCCATCGTGACGTAGTTCGCGGTGATCGTCTCGGCCCAGTACGGCAGCGTCACCTCGACGAGCGTCGCGCCGAGTCCGGCGAGGACGCGGAGCGCCTCGTCGAACGCGGGCGCCAGGGCGGGGTCGGCGTCGTCGGGGAAGTGGTTCTCGCGGACGACGCCGACGCGCACGCCGTCGAGGGTGCCGCCGAACTGCGGCGCGGTGTACGGGACGTCGGCCGAGTCGGGGTCGGCGGGGTCGGGCCCGGCGATGGCGGCGAGGACGGCGGCGCAGTCGCGGGCGCTGCGGGCGAGCGGCCCGACGTGGTCGAGGCTGTAGCCGAGGGGGACGACGCCGGACTTCGGCACGCGGCCGAACGTGGGCATCAGCCCGGTGACGCCGCAGAACCCGGCCGGGATGCGGATGCTGCCGGCGGTGTCGGTGCCGAGCCCGGCGAAGAACAGGCCGGCGGCGACGCCGCCGGCGGTGCCGGAGCTGGAGCCGCCGGGCCAGGCGGCGGTGTCCCACGGGTTGCGCGGGACCGGGAACGGCCCGGACGGGTCGGGCATCCCGCACGCGAACTCCATGGTGCTGAGCTTCCCGGTGATCACCGCTCCGGCGGCCTTGAGCCGGGCGACGACGGGCGCGTCGCGTCCGGCGCCCCACCCCGGGTCGAGGACGGTGCTCTGCGCGGTGGTGGGGCCCTCGGCCATCGCGATGACGTCCTTGACGCCGAACGGGACGCCGTGCAGCGGCCCCCGGTCGGTGCCGGCGGCGAGCTCCCGGTCCGCCTGCTCGGCGCGGGCCACCGCGTACTCATCGAAGCGGGCGAGGTAGGTGCCGAGGGCGCCGTCGAGCCGGTCGGCGGCGGCGAGGGCGTCCTCGGTGAGGCGGACGCTCGTCACGTCGCCGGCGCGCAGCGCCGCGGCGGCCTCGGTCAGGGTCAGCGGTGTCGGCACGGGCGGGACGCTATGCGGCGTGGGTCACACCGCGCCGGTCCGGTCCCGGTCAGCGGAAGGAGCGGGACCGCCCGGCGGGCGTCCCTGGTCAGGCTGGCGGCGTCCCAGGTCAGGCGGGCGAGCGTCCCCGGTCAGGCCGACGCGATGAGCCCGGCGGCCTGCGCGAAGAGGGCGTCGCGGGTGACGCCACGGCCGCGCTCGTACGCCTCCTCGAAGGCGGCGGCACCGATCTCGCGCTTCACCGCGGGCTCGACGCGGCGGACCTCGTGCGAGCCCTCGTGGTGGAAGCCGAGCAGGCCGTGGGCGGTGCCGAGCAGCTCCGCGGCCCGGACGTGGTGGCCGCGCGCCGCCGCGAGCGCCGCGACGCCCTCCAGCAGCGACGCGAGCAGCGGGTTCCCGTTGATCCAGTCGTCGCCGAGGTCGTCCCAGGCGCGGGTGTGCCATGCGGCGGCCTCGTCGAGGTCGCCCTCCTCCTCGGCGAGGCAGCCGAGCCGGCAGTAGGTGAGGCGCACCTCCCGGGCGAAGTCGGGGCGGTGGCGGCGCGGCTCGACCCACTTGTAGGCGCGGTCGGCGTAGACGCGGGCGGTCTCCATGTCGCCCTCCCACAGCGCCAGCTCGCACTGCAGGAGCAGCGCGGACGCGGCGTCCGCGAACTCGCCGACCCGCTCCATCGACGCCGCCGCGGTCTTCAGGTCGCGGCGCGCCTGCTCCATGTCGCCGAGCGTCGCGCGCACGCGGGCGAGGCCGGTGAGCATCCCGGCGCTCGCCTCGGGGCTGAGGCCCTCGCGGGCGTAGTCGAGCGCCTCCTCGCCGTACCGGATCGCCTCGGCGAGCTCCCCCCGGCCGACGGCGACCTGCATCAGGCCGCCGAGCGCCATGATCAGCCCCCAGCGGTCGCCGAGCTCGCGGAACGCGGCGCAGGACTCGGCGAGCTCGCCGGCGGCGCGGCCGATCTCGCCGGAGTTCAGCGAGATGTACCCGAGGATCACCTTCACCATGGCGTGGACCCACGGGTCGGGATGGTCCTCGACGGCCCGCAGCCGCCGCCGGGTGTCCTCCATGTCGCCGGTGAAGATGCTGCCCGCCGGCCTGGCCAGGGCGAGGGCGGGATGGCGCGGGGAGTCCGGGACGAACCGCATCACCCGGTCCAGCGCCGCGTGCAGGGAGTCCTTCGTCGGCCCGTCGGCGGAGGCCATCACGCTGATCAGGTCGCTGGAGATGACGCAGAGCGCGAACTGCTCCTCCATCCCCGGCGGCGGGGCGTCGCCCGCGATCTCGCGGACGGACCGGGCCCAGCCCCCCGCCTCCAACTCCATGTCGCGCATCATCCAGAACCACACCAGCGACGCCAGGAGCCGCAGCGCCATCGGCACGTCGCGGACGGCGGTCAGGTGCCGGAACGCCGCGCTGCAGTTGTCGCGCTCGGCGGCCAGCCGCGCAGTCCAGTAGAGCTGGTTCGCGCGGCGCAACTCGGGCTCGGCGCGCTCGGCGAGGTCGACGCAGTACGCGGCGTGCTCGGAGCGGACGCGGGCGGTCTCGCCCGCCTCGTCCAGCTTCTCCGCCGCGTACACGCGGACGGTCTCCAGCAGCCGGTAGCGGACGTCGGCGTCGCCGTCCGCCATCACCAGCGACTTGTCGATCAGCGCGGCGATCACGTCGATGACGTCGTCGGGGTGGGGCGCGTCGGGCGCGTCCAGGCCGCACACCCGCACCGCGCTCTCGGGCGTCGCGCCGCCCGCGAACACCGACAGCCGGCGCAGCACGGTGCGCTCCACGCCGTCGAGCAGGTCCCAGCTCCAGTCGACGACGGCGCGCAGCGTCCGGTGCCGGGGCAGGGCGGTGCGGCTGCCGGCGGTGAGGAGCCGGAACCGGTCGCCGAGCCGGTCGGCGACCTGCCCGGGGGTGAGCGCGCGGAGCCGGGCGGCGGCCAGCTCGATGGCGAGCGGGATGCCGTCGAGGGCGCGGCAGATCGCCACGATGTCGCCGACGGTCTCGGCGTCGACCGCGAAGCCGGGCCGCACCGCCGCGGCCCGGTCGGCGAACAGCCGGATCGCCGCGTACCCGAGCGCCTCCGCCGGTTCGGGCTCGCTCTCCTCGGGCGGCAGCGGCAGCGACGGGACGGGGCACAGCGACTCGCCGGTGATGCCGAGCGGCTCGCGGCTCGTCGCGAGGATCCGGACGGCCGGAGCGTGGGCGAGCATGTGGCCGGCGAGTTCCGCGACCGCGTCGACGAGGTGCTCGCAGTTGTCGAAGACGACGAGCATCCGCTTGCCGGTGAGGAAGTCGGTGAGCCGTTCGAGGGGGCGCGGGACGGTCCGGGTCTCGCCCTTGCGGACGGTCTCGGGCACGCCGAGCGCGACGAGCACGGTCTGCAGGAGGTCGCCGGGGTCGCTGACCGGGGCGAGCGCGACGAACCACACGCCGTCCGGCATGTCGTCCAGGAACGCGGCGGCGGTCTCCCCCGCCAGCCGCGTCTTGCCCGCGCCGCCCGGCCCGGTCAGGGTGACGAGCCGGGTCTCGCGCAGCAGCTTGCCGACCCGCCGCGACTCCTCCTCGCGCCCAACGAAGCTGGTGAGCTGCGCCGGGAGGTTCGTCCGCGCGGGTCCCGGCGCCGGTGGAGGCAGAGGGGGCGGGGGCGGTGCCGTGGGTGCGGGCGGTCCCGCCGCGACCGGTTCGCGGCGCAGGATCGACAGGTGGACGGCGGCCAGTTCCGGGGACGGGTCCACACCGAGCCGGTCGGCGAGCGCGCGCCGCGTCTCCTCGTAGACCTCCAGGGCGTCGGCCTGCCGCCCCGCCGCGTACAGCGCGCGCATGAGCTGGCCGCGGAGCCGCTCGCGGAGCGGGTGCGCGGCGGCCAGCGGTTCCAGGTCCGCGACGGGCGGGACGGGCCGTCCCGCGGCGACCTCCGCGTCCACCCAGTCCTCGACGGCGGCGAGGCGCAGCTCGTCCAGCCGGCCGATCGCCGGGAGGGCGTGGTCGGCGTCGGCGGCGTCCGCCAGCGCGGGACCGCGCCACAGGTCCAGCGCGCGGCGCAGGCCGTCCGCGCGGCGGTCGGGGTCGCTCTCCTTCCGCGCGGCGGCGACGGCGCGCTCGAACGCGACCGCGTCGACCTCGCCGGGGTCGATCCCGAGCCGGTAGCCGCCGGGGCCGTGCTCGACCAGGTCGCGTCCCGCGACGCCCCGCAGCCGCGACACCAGCGCCTGGAGCGCGTTGCCGCCGCCGGCGGGCGGCGCGCCGTCCCACAGGTCGTCGAGCAGCCGGTCGGCGGACACGGGACGTCCCGCCTCGGCCGCCAGCCGGATCAGCAGCGCGCGCAGCCGCGGGCCGCTGACCTCGACGGGTCGCGCGGCCTCGTCCCGCACGGACAGCGGGCCCAGGATGCCGATGCGCACATGTCCCCTTTCCGGGTGCCATTGTCCCCGATAAGGAGACCCATCCCACCCGCCGTCCATGTGTGGACGGTGTGCACCGGGTAGTCACCTTGTATGCCCAGAGCACAGATCAAGGACGAGAAGAAGTACCAGAAGCTCCGTGACAAGGGCGAGAGCAAGGAGAAGGCCGCGCGGATCGCCAACGCGTCCGCGGGCCAGGGCAGCAAGAAGGTCGGCCGCAAGGGCGGCGAGAGCCCCTCGTACGACGACTGGACGAAGGACGACCTCATGAAGCGCGCCCGCGAGATCGGCATCGAGGGCCGCTCGTCGATGAGCAAGTCCCAACTCATCAAGGCGCTGCGCGACCACTGATGGAACTGGTCTTCGTACTGGACTGCGCGGACCCCGACGCGCTCGCCGGCTTCTGGGCCGCCGCGCTCGGCTACGAGCGCGGCGGCTACGACCCCCCGTACGTCGCCCTCACCGACCCCCGCGGCGAGAAGCCCCGGCTGCTGCTGCAGCGCGTGCCCGAGCCGAAGGTCGCCAAGAACCGCATGCATCCGGATCTGCGGGTCGCCGACATGGACGCCGAGGTCGCCCGCGTGAAGGGGCTCGGCGCGACCGTCGTGCGCGGGCCGTTCGTCGACGACGGGTGGCCGACCACGGTCTGCGCCGACCCCGAGGGCAACGAGTTCTGCGTGATAGCCCCGCCCGGAGAGGAACAGGCATGAGCACCGTCGTCGACACGGCGCGCAAGCAGAAGGAGAAGTACGCCGGGGAGGCCGACCGGCCGCTCGGCTCCTACCTCGGCACGCTCGCCGTCTACGGCGTGACCACCGCCGCGATGGCGCTGCTGGCGTGGCGGCGGCGCGGCCGGACCCCCGGCGTCGGCCTCGGCGACCTCGCGCTGATGACGATCACCACGCACAAGCTGTCCCGGCTGATCGCCAAGGACCCGGTGACGAGCCCGCTGCGCGCGCCGTTCACCCGCTACTCCGGGACGTCCGGCCCCGCCGAGCTCGCCGAGGAGGCCCGCGGCCACGGCGTCCGGCACGCCGTCGGGGAGCTGATCACCTGCCCGTTCTGCACCGGGCAGTGGGTCGCGACGGCCTACGCGGCCGGGCTGATCTTCGCCCCGGACGCCACCCGGCTCGCCGGTGCCACGATGACCGCCGTGGCGGGCTCCGACTGGCTCCAGCTGGCCTACGCGCGGCTCCAGCAGTCCGCCGAGGACTGACCCCGCCGGCGACGGCCGACTCCACAATCGCCACATTCTTGACGTTTGCCCCAGCGGAATCGGGTACGGCGACCCTATGGAGCTGTCATTCCTCAAGACGCTGTACCAGCACCCGGGCCCCTACGTGTCGGTGTACGCCGACCTCACCCGGACGACCGAGGACGCGTCCAAGGCCGCCGAGCTGCGGTGGCGGGCGCTGCGCGCGGAACTGGAGGCCCAGCACGCCCCCAAGGCCACGCTCCGCGCCGTCGAGCGGACCATCGACGAGGAGATGGCGGAGCGCCGTTCCGAGGGCCTGGTGGTCTTCGCCGCCGACGGCGAGGTGCTGCACACCGACCGGCTCCCCGGCCCGCCGCGGTCCACGCACGCGTGCGTCGCCCCGCTCCCCCACGTCGTGCCCTACCTCGCCGACCGCGGTGACCAGTTCCCGCACCTGACCGCCATCGTGGACCGCCGCGGCGGCACCATCGACTGCGTCCACGCCGACGGCCGCCGCGAGCACATCGAGGTCCAAGGGGACGAGGACTACCCGATCCGCAAGGTAAAGGCCGGGGACTGGAACCAGTCGCGCTTCCAGCGCTCGTCGGAGAACGTCTGGAAGGCCAACGCCAAGAAGGTCGCCCACAAGATCGACCGGGTCGCGGAGCGCTGCGGCGCCGAGGCCGTGCTCATCGCCGGCGACACCCGCGCTCGCACCGCCGTCCTGGACGAGATCTCCGAACCCGTCCTGGAGCGCACGGTCGAGGTCGACAAGAACGCCGGCGCCGGGCACCCCGACCTCCGGGCGGAGCTGGACCGCGTCCTCAAGCTGAAGACGACCGAACGCGTCATGGCCGTCGCGGAGCGCTTCGACCGCGAGCTCGCCAACGGGCAGCGCGCCGTCGCGGGCCTCCCGGCGACCGTCCAGGCCGTCCGGCAAGGCCAGGTGGAGACGCTCATCCTGGACGACGACCCGGAGTCCCCGGCCCGCCTGTGGATCGGCCCCGATCCGGCCCAGGTGGCCGCCGACCCCGACGAGCTCCGCACCGAGTTCGGCGTCGACGACCCCACGCCGGAGCGCGCCGACGCCGCCCTCGTCCGGGCGCTCACCGCCACGGACGGCGACCTGGTCGTCCTCCCGGCCGACGGCCCGAACGCGAACCTGCACGTCGGCGCCGTCCTCCGCTACACGGCGTAGGCATGAAAAAAGGAGCGGGCGGACCCGCTCCTTGCTTCGCGTGGAGCTATGGGGATTCGAACCCCAGACCTCCTCCATGCCATGGAGGCGCGCTACCAACTGCGCCATAGCCCCGTGCTTCGGGGAAAAGCTTAGTGCACGTTGGGAGCACTTCGGACGCCGCGGGCCACGGAGGACGTCCTCCGTGGCCCGCGGTGGGGTCACTGCTTGGCCGACTTGAACACGGACCAGCGGTCGTTGACCGTCGGGACGTGCACGGTGAGGCTTTTCGGCCACTCGACCGGCAGGCCGAGGAGGTTGTACTCCTGGGTGTTCCGCGGGGTCTCGGCGGCGGGCCGGGCCGCGTTGTCGGCGGGCGGCCGCTTGGCGTTGCCGGTCGCGGGCGCCTGAGCGGTGCCCGCCGCGGGCTCCTTGGCCTTGCCGGCGGTGTTCGCCGAGCACAGGATCTTGCCCAGGTCCGGGGTGTTCGGGAGCAGCTTCAGCTCCGACAGGACGCGGACGGCGCGGGCGCAGTCGCCGTTGTCGGCGGGCGTCGAGGTGGTCGTCGTGGTGGTCGCAGGGCCGGGCGGCGGCGCCTCCTGCGCCGACGCGGGGGCCGCGACGGCCACGACCGAGGCCGCCGCCAGCACGGCGGGCAGCAGCCCTCTTCCGGAGATCCGGCTTCGCATAGGTACAACCCTCATCTCGATCACATCGCCACTACGCGACGTGTTCCCGCGTGATCGAGTCGGCGAAGCGCGGCCCGGCGAAAGGTAGCCGCCGCCATGGCCAAGGCTTTGCGCTCAGCGGGCCGCGGGCATCGCCGGGGTACCGGCGCAGCACCTCAATTCCAAGAGAAGCCCCCACGGCGCCCGCATCCCGCCCAACGTGGGTAGATCACCGCGAAGGGTCCGCACTCCGGCATGTCAGGTCCATCCGAGCCGGTCGCCGACCTCGTCGGGGGCGTATCCGCGCCGTCCGCCCTCGCCGATCCACACCATCCCGTCGGCCTCCGTCACGATGCCGACGGCGTGCTCCTGCGGCATCCGCGGTTCGATCGCCAGCCGGACCTCCAGCCGCGGATCGAACCGGCGCAGCTCGTTGATGAGGTCGGCCACGGTGACCTCGCGCTTCGCTCCCCTGCGGTGTCTGCCCATACCTCGAATGAAACCATCCCGGCCGGACCGCCCAGGACATTCGTCCCACTATGTCCGTTTGATCTTTACCGAGCCCGCCGGAGCCGCAGGGGGCGTGGGGGCGAAGCCCCCACATCGGGGGGCTCGGGGGGTCGTCCCCCCGATAAACACAGCGGGCCACCGGGAAGGCGCCCGAAGGACGCCGAACACGGTGGCCCGACTCGTGGAGCTATGGGGATTCGAACCCCAGACCTCCTCCATGCCATGGAGGCGCGCTACCAACTGCGCCATAGCCCCGCGCGACTGCGTGGACGTTCATCCCGCAGCGCTCCGCCAGTGTATAGGACACCGGGGCTGGGTCTCGAATCGTTTGGGTCTCAGGCTCCGTTGTCGGTCCGGTCGTCGCCGAGGACGGGTTCGGGGAGGGTGCCCGCGTTGTGCTCGGCGAGGCGCCACCCTCCGTCCCGCATCTCGGTGATGACGGACCAGCAGCAGTTGGACAGGCCGCCGAGGCGCTCCCAGGTCTCCTCCGGGAGGCCCAGGAGGTGGGACATGCCGAGGCGCAGGGCGGCGCCGTGGGACGCCACGACGAGCCTGCCGGTGGGCGGCAGCTCGTCCAGGGCGCGTTCGAGGGCGGCGCCGACCCGCTTGGCGACCTGCGCGCTGGTCTCGCCGCCGGGCGGCTGCCAGGCGGCGTGCTCCTCGGGGTAGCGTTCGCGGATCTCGCGGGCGGTGAGGCCCTCCCAGGCGCCGCCGTCGCGCTCGATCAGGTCCTTGTCGTACTGGACGGGGAGCCCGGTGATGTCGGCGAGCGCCTGGGCCGTGTCGGCGGCCCTGCGCAGCGGTGAGGCGAGCAGGGCGGTGGGGCGGAGCCCGGCGAGGAGCCGGGCGGCCCTGTGCGCCTGCGCCACGCCCGTCTCGTCCAGGGGGATGTCGGTCTTGCCCTGGAAGCGGCGCTCGACGTTCCAGGCGGTCTGCCCGTGCCGCCACAGCAGCAGGGTGCGCTTGCCCGGCTCGCGGGTCGGGCGGGCGTCACTCACTCGCGCTCCCGACGGCGCGGGCACGCTGCTCCATGTGGGCGTTGACGCTGTCGGGCAGCGCGATCAGGGGGCAGTCCTTCCAGAGCCGTTCGAGGGCGTAGAAGAGCCGGTCCTCCTCGTGCTGGATGTGCACGATGACGTCGGAGTAGTCGAGGAGGACCCAGCGGCCCTCGCGCTCGCCCTCGCGCCGGACGGGCTTGGCGTCGGCCTCCTCGCGGAGGCGCTTTTCGACCTCGTCGACGATGGCGCGGACCTGGCGGTCGTTGGGCGCCGAGCAGAGCACGAAGGCGTCGGTGATGACCAGCTGCTCGCTCACGTCGTAGGCAAGAATGTCGTCGGCCAGCTTGTCGCCCGCCGCCTCCGCGGCGATCCGGACCAGCTGTGCCGCCCTGTCGGATGCGGTCACGATGCGCTCGCGATCCTCCCTGTAGGGGTCGTCTCGGCTAACACCTTCTCATGGGTGGCGGCCGGCGTCCCTGTTCGTTGGTGTTCGGGCTGGTACGGGCGTCCAGTCCCCATTCCAGGGTATGCGGCGCGGCACCCTGATCGTCCGGGCGAAGGTCCAGGTCAGGACGGTCCGGGACGATCTAGGCGGCGTCGGCGCGGTAGAGGTCGCGCTTGTTGATGTACTGGACGATGCCGTCGGGCACGAGGTACCAGATCGGCTCGCCGGAGTGGACGCGCTCGCGGCACTCGGTGGAGGAGATCGACAGCGCCGGAACCTCCATGAGCGAGACTCTGCCGTCGGGCAGTCCCGGGTCGGCGAGGCGGTGCCCGGGCCGGGTGACGCCGACGAAGTGCGCGAGCTCGAACAGCTCCTCGGTGTCGTGCCAGGTGAGCATCTTCTCCAGGGCGTCGGCGCCGGTGATGAAGAACAGCTCGGCGTCGGGGCCGTGGATCTGCCGCATGTCGCGGAGGGTGTCGACGGTGTAGGTGGGTCCGGGCCGGTCGATGTCGACGCGGCTGACCGAGAACGCCGGGTTGGACGCGGTGGCGATGACGGCCATGAGGTAGCGGTCCTCGGCGGCGGCGACCTTGCGGCCCTCCTTGTGGGAGGACAGGCCGGTGGGGACGAACACGACCTCGTCGAGCGAGTAGAAGTGGGCGACCTCGCTGGCGGCGACGAGGTGCCCGTGGTGGATCGGGTCGAACGTGCCGCCCATGATCCCCAACCGCCGCTTTTGCGTCATGGCGACGAGAATAGCCAGCCGGGGCGGGGCCCGGAACGTCCGCCCCGGCCGAAGCTCAGCTCAGCCCGGGCAGGGGCGGCCGGCCGCCGTCCCAGGACACGACGCGGACGGCCTTGCCGACCTCCACCCGCGGGACCGTCCCGCCGGGAAGGGCGACGACCTCGGCGGTGAGCCCGAGCGCCTCGTGCAGCGCGTGGACGAGGGGTTCGCGCGGGTCGCCGGAGATCGCCTCGCACGCCACGAGCAGCCGGACGGCGGGACTGCGCCGGTCCACGACGATCTGGTAATGGGGGCCGACCAGCCCGGAGCCGAGCAGCACCCGCTCGACCTCGCTCGGGTACACGTTGACCCCGCGGACCACGATCATGTCGTCGGCGCGCCCGATGACCTTGCTCATCCGGACGAGGGTCCGGCCGCAGGGGCACTCCCCGCGGGTGAGCGAGGCGATGTCGCCGGTGCGGTAGCGCAGCAGCGGCAGCGCCTGCTTCGTCGGCGTGGTGAACACGAGCTCGCCGGGCGTGCCGTCCTCGACGGGCTCGCCGGTGGACGGGTCGACGGCCTCGACGATGAAGTGGTCCTCGTTGACGTGCAGGCCGTCCTGCTGGAGGCACTCGGCGGCGACGCCGGGCCCGATGACCTCGGAGAGCCCGTAGACGTCCATCGCCTTGATCGGCAGGACGGCCTCGATCGCCGCGCGCAGCTCCTCGGACCACGGTTCGGCGCCGAACAGGCCGGCCTTCAGCGCCGGCAGCTCGACGCCGGCCTCGGCGACGGCCTCACCGAGCCGCAGCGCGTACGCGGGAGTGCAGGTCAGGATGTCGGGGCGCAGGTCGGCGAGCATGCGGACCTGCCGGTCGGTCATGCCGCCCGACATCGGCACGACGGTCGCGCCGAGCGCGACGGCGCCCTGGTGGATGCCGATGCCGCCGGTGAACAGCCCGTACCCGTAGGCGTTGTGCACGATGCTGCCCGGCTCCGCGCCGGCGCACGCCAGCGACCGCGCGCACATCGCCGCCCAGAGGTCGAGGTCGGCCTTGGTGTAGGCGACGAGCGTCGGCCGCCCGCGCGTCCCGCTGGACCCGTGCACGGCGGCGACCTGGTCGCGCGGCACGCTGAGCATCCCGAACGGGTAGCCGTCCCAGAGGTCCTGCTTGGTGGTGAACGGGAGGCCGCTCAGGTCGGCGAGCGTCACGTCGGCGCCGCCCGCGACGCCGGCCTCCTTGAGCCGGTCGCCCTGCACGCCGCCGGCCGCGACGAGCCGGTCGACCAGCCCCCAGAGCCGGTGCCGCTGCAGCGCGGACCGCTCGTCAATCGACATCGCCTCGGCTCTGGGATCGAACATCGCGCCTCCCGGGCAGGCCACAGCCGGACGCGGGCTCCGCACCGGGGAACCCTCCGCCGAAGTGGTTCGTCGGAACTACCATGCCAGACATGACGGAGAACACACCGGATCGGGCACGGACGCGCTTTCCCGGGATCAGTTCCCGGGCCTACGAACACCCGGCGGACCGTTCGGCGCTCGTCGCGCTGCGCTCGCTGTCCGGGTTCGACGTCGTCCTGCGCAAGCTGTCGGGGCTGGTCAACGAGCGGTCGCTGCGGCTGATGTTCCTCGGCGGGACGGTCCGCGTCGGGGACGACCAGTTCCACCACCTGAACGACATGGTGCGCGACGCCTGCTACATCCTCGACATGCCCGAGGTGCCGGAGGTCTACGTCCGGCAGGACCCGACGCCGAACGCGATGGCGCTGGGGTCCGACCACCCGTTCATCGTGGTGAACACCGGACTGCTCGACCTGCTCGACGACGAGGAACTGCGGTTCGTCATCGGGCACGAGGTCGGGCACATCCTGTCCGGGCACGCGGTGTACCAGACGATGATGCAGATCCTGCTGCAGCTCGGGTCGCGGCTGGCGTGGCTGCCGCTCGGCAACATCGGCATCGCGGCGATCATCATCGGGCTGCGCGAGTGGTTCCGGAAGGCGGAGCTGTCGTCGGACCGGGCCGGGCTGCTGGCCGGCCAGGACCTGGACGCGGCGAAGCGGGTCAACATGAAGCTGGCCGGCGGGACGCGGCTGCACGAGATGAGCAGCGAGGCGTTCCTGCAGCAGGCCCGCGAGTACGACGCGGCCGGCGACGTGCGGGACGGGCTGCTGAAGTTCCTGAACCTGCTCGGGCAGTCGCACCCGTTCGCCGTCATCCGGTTCGCGGAGATCGACCGGTGGGCGCGCAGCGGCGAGTACGAGCGGATCCTCGCGGGCGACTACCCGCGCCGCGACGACGACGGCAGCGCCTCGGTCACCGACGAGATCAAGAACGCCGCGAAGTCCTACCGGGACTCGTGGGAGCGGACCGCGGACCCGTTCGTCGGCAAGGTCCGCGACATGGCGGACGCGGCGGCGAGCGCGGCGGGCGGGCTGTTCGACCGGATCAACCGCCGCAACGACTCCTGACGTAGTCAGGCCGGGGGGCGTGGGGGGTCGTCCCCCCTCGAGAGGAACGACTCCTGACGTAGGCAGGCCGCGGGAAATACAGGCCGCGGGAAGGCCAGGGCCGCCGTGACACGGACACGGCGGCCCTTTCCGTGCGTCAGAACGGTGCGGGGACGAGGAGTTCGACGTTGCGGTCGGCGGCCTCGCCGCGGCGGTGCTCGGCGCGCTCCTGCCAGTCGTTGCCCGCCAGCTCGCGCGACAGCGACGCCAGGTGGACGGGGTCGGCGAGCCGCCCGCCGTAGGAGGCGGGGCCGGCGGAGTCCAGGACCGTCGCGAAGACCGACAGGGTGCCGTCGCGGTTGTCGGCGATCTCGACGATGCGGCTCTGCTGCGGGAAGTCGATGTGCGCGGCGGTGTTGACCTCCCAGAACCCGCCGCCGGAGGTGCGGGCGTGCGGGATGACCTGGTTGCGGTGCGTGTGCCCGTTCACCCACAGCACGACGTTCGGGTAGCGGAGCAGCAGCGCCTCCACGTCGTCGCCGAGGACGCGCCCGCCGCCGAGCGGGTTCGTCAGCGAGGCGATGGGATGGTGGCTGAACAGGACGAACAGCCGGTCCTTCGCGGCGTGGCGCACGGTGGAGCCGTCGGCGGCGAGATAACGGCCGCTGCCCGCCTTGAGCTGGGCTTCCAGCCATGCGACCTGCGCCTTGTCGAGCGAGCCCTCGGAGTAGCCGTTCGGGTTGACGGTGTCGAGGACGAGCCCGCGGACGATGCCGCGGTCGAAGGCGTAGTAGGCGGTGCCGTCGCGGAGGTTCGCCTGGGTGAAGCCGTGGCCGCGCAGCGATGCCGTCGTCCGGAAGTGCTCGGCGACGACCTCGGCGCGCGACAGCATCCGCCGGTCGGGGTCGGGGGTGACCTGGCGGAACAGGCCGCCGGCGCCGCCGCGCTCGCGGCTGAGCCGGACGAGTTCGGCGGCGTCGGCCTTCTCCAGCATGCGGGCGAGGCGCTCCGCCTGCGCGTCGTCCGCCGGGGCGCCGATCTTGATGCCGCCGGTGGCGAGGCCGGAGACGATCGGGTTGACGGGCAGGTTGCCCTGGACGAGGCCGTCGTGGTTGCCGAACGCGGCGAGCCACGGCATGGTCAGGCCGGTCGCCTGGAACGGGCGGCGCGCGGCGTCGATCAGGCCCCTGACGCGCGGGAACCCGTACTTCGCCATGGGGATGTCGGGCTGCGCGCCGGGCGGCGGGCCGTCGGGGTGCCAGAAGGCGCGGTCGTAGGACGCGAGGTCCATGACGCCCTCGTAGCGGTCCGGGTCGCCGGAGTCGGGGCGGATCCGGCCGCCGTCGAGCAGGTCGATGATCCAGCGCAGCTCGTTGTACTGGACGTTGTCGGCGGCGTCGCCGGTGTTGATGGTGAACGACAGGCCGAGGCCGGTGGCGGGCCCGCGGCCGACCGTGTTGATCGCCCGGACCATCGCCTCGGCGACCTGGGTGGTGAGGATCTCCTGCGGCCGGTAGGCGCCCTCGACGGGCAGCATGCCGGCGGCGTCCTTGAGCCGGTCGGCGAACTCGACGCGCGCCGGGGACTGCGCGTCGATGATGTGCACGTCGGTGAGCTGCCCGAACGCCAGGACGCCGCGCCGGGTCGCGGCCCGCTTCGAGGAGGCGGTGCCGCCGAGGTCGCGGCGGAGCAGGTGCGGTTCGCCCGGCCCGGCGGTGACGGGCCGGTAGCCGCCGGCGCCCGCCTTCCCGAGCAGGTACGTCCGGTCGAGGGTGGTGCCGGCGGCGGGGCCGCGCAGCGGGGCCGCCGCCGCGGCGGCGGGGCGGGCGGGGAACGCGGCGAGTCCGGTGGTGGCGATCCCCGCGCCGAGCGCGGCGCCCTTCAGGACGCGGCGACGGCTGATCTCAGGATTCACAGCCGCATCAGACCATGCCGAGCAACGTGACATCAAGGGTCACAGTGTCACAATTCCGCCGGAGCCATCGGTTCGGGCGCGTCCGGCGGCCCCGGCGGACCCGCGGCTCAGCCGCGCAGGTGCCCCTCGCCCGTGACGACGTACTTGGTGGACGTCAGCTCCGGCAGCCCCATCGGCCCGCGCGCGTGCAGCTTCTGCGTCGAGATGCCGATCTCCGCGCCGAACCCGAACTCCTCGCCGTCGGTGAACCGCGTCGAGGCGTTCACCATCACCGCGGCCGAGTCGACCAGCGCGACGAACCGCTTCGCGGCCGGCTGCGACGTCGTCACGATCGCCTCGGTGTGGCCCGACCCGTACGTGCGGATGTGCGCGACGGCGTCCTCCAGCGAGTCGACGACGCGGCCCGCGATGTCCAGCGACAGGTACTCGGCGTACCAGTCGTCCTCGGTCGCCTCCACCACGTCGTCGCCGTACGAGCGGATCCGCTCGTCGCCGTGGACCGTGACCCCGGCCTGCTTCAGCGCTTCAAGCGCGCGCGGGACGAACGCGTCGGCGATGTCAGCGTGCACCAGGAACGTCTCCGCGGCGTTGCACACCGACGGACGCTGCGTCTTGGCGTTCAGCAGGATGTCGACGGCCATGTCCACGTCGGCGGCCGCGTCCACGTACACGGCGCAGTTCCCGACGCCCGTCTCGATGACGGGGACGGTCGACTCCTCCACCACCGAGTTGATCAGCGAGGCGCCACCGCGCGGGATCAGCACGTCCACCAGCCCGCGCGCCCGCATCAGGTGCTTCACCGACTCGCGGGACGTGCCCGGGACGAGCTGCACCGCGTCCCCCGGCACCTCCGTCCCCGCCAGCGCCGCCTGCATCACCTGGACCAGCACGGTGTTGGAGTCGTGCGCCGACGACGAGCCGCGCAGCATCGCCACGTTCCCGCTCTTCAGGCAGAGCGCGGCGGCGTCCACGGTCACGTTCGGTCGGCCCTCGTAGATGATCCCGACGACGCCGAGCGGCACCCGGACCTGCCGCAGCTCCAGCCCGTTCGGCAGCACGCTCCCGCGCACCGACTCCCCCACCGGGTCGGGCAGCGCCGCGACCTCGCGCACCGCGTCGGCGATCCCGGCGATGCGGCCCTCGTCCAGGCTCAGCCGGTCGATCATGTACTCGGACGTGCCGTTCTCGCGGGCCCGCGCGACGTCCGACGCGTTCGCCTTGACGATCTCGGGGGCCGCCGCGACCAGCGCGTCCGCGATCGCGCGCAGCGCCGCGTCCTTCGCCGCACGCGGCAGCGGCGCCAGCCCCGCCGCCGCCTCCCGGGCGCGCCGCGCCACCATCAGGAACTGCTCGCGCTCGCTCATCGCGAACTCCTCACTGCCGTGTCAGGACCACCAGGTGGTCGCGGTGGATGATCTCGCGCTCGTACTCGGCGCCCAGCTCGCGCGCCAGCCAGCGGGTCGAGCGGCCCATCAGCTCGGGGATCTCGGACGCGTCGTAGTGCACCAGCCCGCGCGCCACGACCCGCCCCTCCGGGTCGCACAGGTCGACGGGGTCGCCCGCGGCGAAGTCGCCCTCGACGCCCGTCACCCCGGCGGGCAGCAGCGACTTGCGGCGCCGCACCACCGCGTCCACGGCGCCCGCGTCCAGCGTGACGCGGCCCTGGCCGGTGGTCGCGTGCGCGAGCCACAGGTCGCGCGTGGACATCCGGCGGGCGTCCGCCGGGTGGAACAGCGTGCCGACCTCGTCGCCGGCCAGCGCGTGCGCGGCGGACGCCGCGTTCGTCAGCACGACCGGGACGCCCGCGATCCGCGCCGCCTCGACCTTGGTGACCATCCCGCCGGTGCCGACCCGCCCGGACCCGCCGAGCTCGACCTCCGCGAGGTCCGCCGGGCCGCGCACGTCGGCGATGCGGCGGACGCCGGGACGCCGCGGATCGCCGGTGTAGAGCGCGTCGACGTCCGACAGCAGGACGACCGCGTCCGCGCGGGTCAGATGCGCGACGAGCGCGGCGAGCCGGTCGTTGTCGCCGAACCGGATCTCGTCGGTCGCGACGGTGTCGTTCTCGTTCACGATCGGCAGGATCCCGAGCGTGATCAGCTGCTCCAGGGTGCGCTGCGCGTTGCGGTGGTGCGACCGGCGGATCATGTCGTCCGCGGTCAGCAGCACCTGCCCGACCGTCACCCCGTACCGGGCGAACGAGGAGGTGTAGCGGGCGAACAGCAGGCCCTGCCCGACGCTCGCCGCCGCCTGCTGCGTCGCGAGGTCGCGCGGCCGCCGGGTCAGCCCGAGCGGGCCGAGGCCCGCCGCGATCGCGCCGGACGACACGAACACGATCTCGGCGCCGTCGGCGCGGCGCGCGGCGAGCACGTCCACCAGCGCGTCGATGCGGTTCGCGTCGATCGTGCCCTGCGGGGTGGTGAGCGACGACGAACCCGCCTTCACCACGATCCGGCGCGCCTTCGCGATCGCCTCGCGCTCGCTCATCGGGCCTCTCTCCTCCGGGGGGTGGGAACCTAGCGGTGGCCGTCCAGGCGGCGGTCGGTGCCGCGCGGGCCCGCCGCGACCTCGCCGGCGACGATCTCCGGCTCCCAGTCGAACACGATCGAGTCGTCCGCAGTGCCGATCAGCACGGTCGCGCCGGCGCTCGCGCCCGCGTCGGCCAGCGCCTGCTCCACGCCGAGCCGCGCCAGGCGGTCCGCGAGGTAGCCGACGGCCTCCTCGTTGGCGAAGTCGGTCTGCCGCAGCCACCGCACCGGCTTCGCCCCGGTGATCAGGTAGGTGTTGTCGCCGAGGTCCTTCACCTCGAAGTCGACGTCCCCGCCGACCGGCTCCGGCCGGATCACGATCCGGGTCGGCTCCGCCGGCGGCAGCGACGCCCGGTGCTCCTCGACCATCGCCGCCATCGCGAACGACAGCTCCCGCAGCCCCTCGTGGGACGCCGCGGACACCTCGAACACCTTCAGCCCGCGCGCCTCGAACTCGGGGCGGACCAGCTCGGCGAGGTCGCGGGCGTCCGGCACGTCCACCTTGTTCAGCACGACGATGCGGGGCCGGTCCGACAGGGGCCGGTCGCCGAGGACGCGGTCGTACGCCTGCAGCTCGCGCTCGATGACCTCGAAGTCGCTGACCGGGTCGCGGCCCGGCTCCGGCGTCGCGCAGTCCAGCACGTGCGCGAGCGTCGAGGACCGCTCGATGTGGCGGAGGAACTCCAGGCCGAGGCCGCGGCCCTCGCTGGCGCCCTCGATCAGGCCCGGGACGTCCGCGACGGTGAACGCGGTGTCCCCCGCGCTCACCACTCCGAGGTTCGGGATCAGCGTGGTGAACGGGTAGTCGGCGATCTTCGGCTTGGCCGCCGACAGCGCCGCGATCAGTGACGACTTCCCGGCGCTCGGGAAGCCGACGAGCGCCACGTCCGCGACGCTCTTCAGCTCCAGCACCACGTCGCGCTCCTCGCCCGGCTCGCCGAGCAGCGCGAACCCGGGCGCCTTGCGCTTGGCGGTCGCGAGCGCCGCGTTGCCGAGCCCGCCCTGGCCGCCGCGCGCGATGACGAACCGGGTGCCCTCGCCGACCAGGTCCGCGAGGATCGTGTCGCCCTCCTTGACGACGGTGCCGTCCGGGACGGGCAGCACGACGTCCGCGCCGTCCGCGCCCGTCCGGTGCCCGCCCTGACCGGGACGCCCGTTCGCCGCCTTGCGGTGCGGCCGCCGGTGGTACTCCAGCAGGCTCGCCGCGTTGGAGTCCACGACGAGGACGACGCTGCCGCCGCGCCCGCCGTTCGCCCCGTCCGGGCCGCCCAGCGGCTTGAACTTCTCCCGGTGGATCGACGCGCAGCCGTTGCCGCCGTTCCCCGCGGCGACGTGCAGCACCACCCGGTCGACGAACTGCGCGCCCGAACCCGCTCCAGCGGCCACGGTGGATCCTCCTCGGTGTCGGCCCTCGGACAGGGTGCTCGCCCCATGGACGGGGCGCCCATGAACAGGGCAAAGGGGCGGACCTTCAGCGGTCCGCCCCTTGGAAAACGTCTGATGCAGGCGGACTACTCCGCCGGCGGGACGATGCTCACGGCGTTGCGGCCGCGGTACCGGCCGAACTGCACCGCGCCCGCGACCAGCGCGAACAGCGTGTCGTCGCCGCCGCGCCCGACGCCGGGGCCGGGGTGGAAGTGGGTGCCGCGCTGGCGGACGATGATCTCGCCGGCGTTGACGACCTGGCCGCCGAACCGCTTCACGCCGAGGCGCTGGGCGTTGGAGTCGCGACCGTTACGGCTGGACGATGCGCCCTTCTTGTGTGCCATGTGACCGCTCTCCCTTACTTCCCGGAGTTGATACCGGTGATCTTGACCTCGGTGTACGGCTGACGGTGCCCCATCCGCCGCTTGTAACCGGTCTTGTTCCGGTAGTGCATGATGTTGATCTTCGGGCCCTTGACCGCGCCGAGGATCTCGGCGGTCACCTCGTACCCGGCGAGGTCGGCCGCCTTGCTGACGACGTTGTCGCCGTCCACGACCAGCAGGGCCTGAAGCTTGACGGTCGAGCCGACGTCACCGGCCAGCTTGTCGACGGTCAGCACGTCGTCGACGGCCACCTTCTCCTGCCGGCCGCCTGCGCGGACAATCGCGTACACCGCGGAAACCTCTCGTCTGCGCGCGCTTCCGGACTGAACCGGTCCCACGCGTGGCTTACACCAGCCCCCGGATGAGGGCCTACCCCCGGCACCGGGCCGAGGGCGGCACGCCAGGGCGGAACCCCGGCGCTCTCTGCTGTTCCCCACCGGATCGGCGGGGGGCGCACCGGACGAGCCCCGGACGGGCCTCGCGGTGCTGGTCCGGACGCGCCACAACGCGCGCCGAACCCCAAGTGTACTGCATCCCTTGTGTCCGCCGTGTCGTGCCGGCCCGGCGGACCGCCGGGCCGGCACGGCGTGCGGACTACTCGCTCTCGGCCTGGGCCGTCGCGCGCGGGCGGCGGGTGCGGCGGCGGCGCGGGGCCTCCTCCACGGGCTGCGCGCCCTCCGCGGACTCCGCCGGCTCCGCGGCGGGAGCGGCGCCGTTCGCCTCGGCAGGAGCCGCGCCGTTGGCCTCGGCCGGGGCGGCGCCGTTCGAGGAGACCGCCACCGGCTCGTCGTCGAGGATGCCGGGCGAGGTGCCCTCGACCTCCTCCGCGGCGTCCGCGGCCTCGACCGCCGCCTGCGCCGGCGGCTCCTCGGCGTCGACCTCGGGCGGCGGGCCCGCGGGGCGCTTCGCCGGGCCGGACTTCTTCGGCCGCGACCGGACCGGCTCGGGCCGCGCGGCCTCCGGCTCCTCGGCCGGGGCCGGCTCGGCCGGCTCCTTCTTCGCCTCGTGCTGCGCCAGCTTCTCCTCGACGGCCTTCTCGACCTCGCCCTTGCGCTTGCGGCGGCGGCCCGGCTCCTTGCCGGCGGCCTTGTCCGGCTTCGGCTCGACCGGGGTGAGGTGGACGTGGATGCCGCGGCCGTTGCAGGACTCGCAGGTCTCCGAGAACGCCTCGACCAGGCCCTGGCCGACGCGCTTGCGCGTCATCTGGACCAGCCCGAGCGAGGTCACCTCGGCGACCTGGTGCTTGGTACGGTCCCGCGACAGGCACTCGACGAGGCGGCGGAGCACCAGGTCGCGGTTGCTCTCCAGCACCATGTCGATGAAGTCGATCACGATGATGCCGCCGATGTCGCGCAGCCGGAGCTGGCGGACGATCTCCTCGGCCGCCTCCAGGTTGTTGCGGGTGACGGTCTCCTCGAGGTTGCCGCCCTGCCCGGTGAACTTGCCGGTGTTGACGTCGATGACCGTCATCGCCTCGGTCTTGTCGATCACCAGCGAGCCGCCGGACGGCAGCCACACCTTGCGGTCGAGGGCCTTGGCGATCTGCTCGTCGATCCGGAACGCGCCCAGCACGTCCTGGTCGCCGGTCCAGCGCTCGACGCGGTCGGCGAGGTGCGGCGCGACGTACTCGACGTACTCCGAGACGGTGTCCCAGGCGCCGTCGCCGGAGACGACGAGCTTGGAGAAGTCCTCGTTGAAGATGTCGCGGACGACCCGGATCGTCAGGTCCGGCTCGCCGTACAGCAGCGACGGCGCCGAGGCGGTCTTGACCTTCTTCTGGATGTTCTCCCACTGGGCGGCCAGGCGCGACACGTCGCGGGCCAGCTCCTCCTCGGTGGCGCCCTCCGCGGCGGTGCGGACGATCACGCCCGCGTTCTCCGGCATGACCTTCTTCAGGATCGACTTCAGCCGGCTGCGCTCCTTGTCGGGCAGCTTGCGGCTGATGCCGGTCATCGAGCCGTCCGGCACGTACACCAGGTAGCGGCCGGGCAGCGAGACCTGGCTGGTCAGCCGGGCGCCCTTGTGGCCGAGCGGGTCCTTGGTGACCTGCACGAGCACGGACTGGCCGGACTTCAGCGCCGACTCGATCCGGCGCGGCTGGCCCACCAGGCCCGCGACGTCCCAGTTGACCTCGCCCGCGTACAGCACGGCGTTGCGGCCCTTGCCGATGTCGACGAACGCGGCCTCCATGGAGGGCAGCACGTTCTGCACCTTGCCGAGGTAGACGTTGCCGACGTACGACTGGTGCGTCGCGCGGTTGACGTAGTGCTCGACGAGCACGTCGTCCTCCAGGACGGCGATCTGCGTGCGCTCGCCCGCCTGCCGGACCACCATGACCCGCTCGACGGCCTCGCGGCGCGCCAGGAACTCCGCCTCGGTGATCACCGGCGGGCGGCGGCGGCCCTGCTCGCGGCCCTCGCGGCGGCGCTGCTTCTTGGCCTCCAGCCGGGTCGAGCCGCGCACGGACTGGACCTCGTCCTCCGCGGCGGCGCGCTCCTCGCGGGCGGTGCGCACGTGCACGACGGTGTTCGGCGGGTCGTCGGTGCCGCCGGACTCGCCGTCCGCGCCCGAGCGGCGCCGGCGGCGACGACGGCGACGGCTGCCCTGGGCGCCCTCGCCCTCCTCCTCCTCGCCCTCGGCCTCCTGCTCCGCCTCGGCCTCGGCCTCCGGCTCGGCCTTCTCCTTGTCCTTGCCCTTGGCGGACCTGGACTTGGACTTGGCCTTCGCGGGCTTGGCGGGCTCCTCTTCCTTCGCCTCGGCGGCCTCGTGCTCCTCGGCCTCCTCGGCCTCGTCGCCCTCCTTGCCGCCGCGGCCACGGCCGCGGCCGCCCCTGCGACGGCGGCGGCGCGACGGCCGGTCCTCGGACTCGTCCTCGTCGGAGGGGCCGTGGTCGCCCTCGGCCTCGTCCTCGGCGGCCTCATGGTCGCGATCACGGTCGCGGTCGCGGTCACGGTCGCGGTCGGACGGCTCGGGCTTCGCCTCGTCCTTCTGGCGCGCGGACGGCTCGGCCGTCGGCTGCGGCGGCTGGAAGACGACCATGGGCGGCTGGAACGTCACGCCGGGGACGCCGACGCCGCTGGCGGGCTCGGTCTCCGACACCTGGCCGGCCTCCGGCTCGGCGCCGGCGACGGGAACGGAGGGCACCTCCGGCACGGACGGCACCGGGGGCACCGTCGGGGCCGCGGGCGGCGCGGCGGTCTCGTCCTGGGCGGCCGCGGTACGGCGGCGGGTGCGGGTGCGGGGCGCGGGCTCCGCGGGCTTCTCGGGCTCGGCGGGCGTGCCGGCCGGCTCGGCGGTCTCGGCGGCGGCCGGGGCGGGCTCCTCGGTGATCTCCGGGGAGGTCTCGGCGCCCGTCGGCGGCACCGGCTCGGCGGTCTCGGGGGCCTTCGCGGCGCGGGTGCGGGTGCGGGACCGGGTCGTCTTCTTCGCGGGCGGCGCGGCGGCCTCGGCGGCGGCCTCGGCGGCCGCCTCGGGCTCCGCGGCGGCGGG
>NZ_JABMCA010000106.1:0-25384 GCF_014706005.1 Actinomadura sp. RB99
GCGCCGTCCAGCGGGACGCCGCGCAGCCGCCCGGGCGCCGCGGCGAGCAGGAACAGCAGCCCGCAGCCGGCGATCGCGGCGGCGGCCTCGCGGACGCCGGCGTCGCTCCACGGGCGGTGCCGCAGCGCGTGCACGAGGGCGCCCATGCCGGGGACCGGGTGGACGCCGGAGTGCAGCGCGGCGGCGAGCAGTTCGATGGCGGCGATCCCGCCTGCGGCGGTGACCACCAGCGCGGCCGCCAGTCCGGCGAACGCGCGCCGCGGACGGAACTCGCGGACCGCCAGGCGCCGTGCCTGACGCCTGCTGCGTTCTTCCTCGATCAGGTCCTTGACCAGAGCCTCGGCCATAGCCACCCCCGTGAGCCACCGGCACGTCCGGACGATCTCTCACTACTCATAGTGAGGCAATGTCACGTGGAGTGAAACACGCCATGCCGACATCTCACGCTTTCACCTGCGCGAACGGTCAGCGGAAGACGACGGTGCGGTCTCCATTGAGCAGCACGCGGTGCTCGGCGTGCCAGCGGACGGCGCGGGCGAGGGCGAGGCACTCGACGTCGCGGCCGACCGCCACCAGGTCCTCCGGACTGTGGGTGTGGTCCACGCGGGCGACCTCCTGCTCGATGATCGGGCCCTCGTCCAGGTCGGCGGTGACGTAGTGCGCGGTGGCGCCGATCAGCTTGACGCCGCGCTCGTGCGCCCGGTGGTAGGGGCGGGCGCCCTTGAAGCTCGGCAGGAAGGAGTGGTGGATGTTGATGATCGCGCCGGGGAGCTTGGCGCAGAAGTCGTCCGAGAGGATCTGCATGTAGCGGGCGAGGACGACGAGGTCGGCTCGGTAGTGCTCGACCAGGGCGAGGATCTCGGCCTCCTGCGCGGCCTTGCCGCCGGGCCCGGCCGGGAGGTGGTGGTAGTCGATGCCGTACGACTGGGTGAGCGGTCGCAGGTCGGGGTGGTTGGACGCGACGGCGACGACGTCGATGTCGAGGAGCCCGGAGCGCTGCCGGTAGAGCAGGTCGTTCAGGCAATGCCCGCCCTTCGACACCATGATCAGCACGCGGGGGCGTTCGGACAGGTCGTGCAGCCGCCACTCGAGGCCGAGGTCGGGGGCGAGGGACGCGAACGCGCCGCGCAGCTCGTCGGCGTCGGTGCCGGGCCGGGCGGTGAACTGGACCCGCATGAAGAAGGTGCCGGAGTCGGGGTCGCCGAACTGCTGGCTCTCCACGATGTTGCATCCGCGGTCGGCGAGGACCCCGGAGACGGCGGCGACGATGCCCGGCCGGTCGGGGCACGACAGGGTCAGCACGTATGGGTCCACGTCTCGGTCTCGCTCTCGCCGCGTAGTACCAGCTCAAAGGGGGTCCGGGTGTACGAGCTTACGCGCCGCGGGCCTGTCGCGCGCCCGTGCCGCGCCCATGCCCCGCGCCCGGCACCCCAGCGCCCGGCGGGGAGGCCGCCGGGCGCCGAGGGCGGGGTCAGGCAAGCTTGGTGAAGAACTCGCGGATGTCGGCCACCAGGAGGTCGGGGGCGTCGTGGGCGGCCCAGTGGCTGCCGCGGTCGTACTCGTTCCAGTGGACGATGGTGGTGTGGTCGCGCTCGGCGAAGCGGCGCAGCGGCCGGAAGTCGTAGGCGAACGAGGCGAGGCCGATCGGGAACGTGGTCGGCTCGGTCGCCTTCTCCTCGTGGGCGTTCTCGTAGTAGAAGCCGGTGAGCGGGCCGATCAGGCCGAGGTACTCGGCGAAGGTGTTCGGCCAGCCGTGCGTGAGGATCAAGGGCGTCGCGTCCGGCTCCGGGGAGCGGACGTGCGCGAAGTGCACGAGCTGGCCGTCGATCTCGGTGGTGAACTGCGGGACCGCGTTGAGCCGCGCCTCGTGCGCGCGCCAGTCGTACTCGTCGCGCCAGCGGGCGACGAGGTCGCGGACGAACGAGACGGGCACGCCGTACTCCCAGCCGGGCTGCACCGGGCCGGCCGGCTCGCCCGTGGTGACTCGGACGGCGGAGGCGGTTGGGAAATCCAACCCGACAGGTGATCCCGGCTATCTACTCATGAGTAGTTTGAGGGGAGCCGTTGAGGTTACCTTTGCACGCATGCGCCGGATCCTGGTTGCCGCATTGGCCCTGTCCCTCGTCCTCGCGGGCTGCACGAGCAAGGGCGGCGGCGGGAAGGGCGGCGGCGAGGGCGGGAAGCGGCCCGCCACGGTCGACGGCATCGCGACCGGCGCGGGGACCCACAAGGAGAAGATCGACGTGGGCACGCCCGGGCACCGGGAGTACCTGCTGCACATCCCGGCCAAGGTGGCGAACGGGAAGTGGAAGGACGGCAAGCCCGCGGACAAGCCGGCGCTGGTGCTCGCCCTGCACGGCGGCCTAGCCAACATGAACAAGATGGAGTCGCTGACCGGCTTCGACAAGATCTCCGACGCCAAGGGGTTCGTCGTCGCCTACCCGGACGGGTTCATGACGACCTGGAACGCCGGGAGCTGCTGCGGCGCCGCGAAGCTCGGGCACATCGACGACGTCGGCTTCCTCGGCAAGCTGATCGGCAAGCTGACGGGCGCCGGGCTGGCCGATCCGGACCGGGTGTTCGTCACCGGCTTCTCCAACGGCGCGGGCATGGCCTACAAGCTGGCCTGCGAGAAGGCCGACAAGGTCGCGGCGATCGGGGTGGTCGAGGGGTCGCTCGTCACCACGTGCGATCCCGACCGCCCGGTGTCGGCGATGATCTTCCACGGGACGGCCGACCGGAACGTCCCGTTCAACGGCGGCGGGAACCGCGACTTCAACGACAAGCGGCCGTTCCCGCCGGTCTCGCAGGCGGTGGACTTCTGGCGGAAGGTCGGGAAGCTGCCGAAGCCGCACGAGGACGTCAAGGCGCTCGGCGGCAACACCGACTGCCAGGCGACGGGCAAGGGCGCCCAGGGCGTCGAGGTGACGTTCTGCAAGGTCGAGGGCGGGACGCACGAGTGGCCGTCCGAGGCGGCCGAGATGCTGTGGAAGTTCTTCGACGCGCATCCGCGCAAGGGCTGACCCCTCGCCGAGGAGCCCCTTCACCGCACGCCCGACGGTACGTGAGAGCTTTTCACATTTACCGCTATTGTGGCAGTGTGGCACACATGAACCTCCGGGACCGCTACGACGCCGCGACCACCGGCCTTGAGGCGCCGTTCGCCGTCGTCGACCTCGCGGCCTTCCGCGCCAACGCCGCCGACCTGGTGCGCCGCGCCGCCGGCAAGCCCATCCGGATCGCCAGCAAGTCGGTGCGCTGCCGCGCCCTCCTGGAGGAGACGCTCGCCATGGACGGCTTCGCCGGCGTCATGGCCTTCACGCTTCCCGAGGCCCTCTGGCTCGCCCGGGAGGGCGTGAGCGACGACATCCTCGTCGCCTACCCGACCGCCGACCGCACCGCGATCGCCGAGCTGGCCGCCGACCCCGCCGCCGCCCGCGCGATCACCCTGATGGTCGACTGCCCCGAGCACCTCGACCTGATCGAGGACGCCGCCGGCGACGCCCGCGTCCGCATCTGCGTCGACATCGACGCGTCCTACCGGCCCCTCGGCGGCCGGGTCCGGATCGGCGCCCTGCGGTCCCCGCTGCGCACCCCGTCCGACGTCGCCGCGTTCACCGAGCGCATCCTCAAGCGCCCCGGCCTGCACCTGGCCGGGCTGATGGCCTACGAGTCGCAGATCGCCGGCGTCGGCGACCTGCCGCCCGGACGGCCCGCGCGGGGCCGCGTCATCCGCGCCATGCAGCAGCGGTCGCGGATGGAGCTGGCCCGGCGGCGCGCCGCGATCGTCCGCGCCGTCCGCGACCTGACCGAGCTGGAGTTCGTCAACGGCGGCGGCACCGGCAGCGTGGAGAAGACCGCCGCCGAGCGCGCCGTCACCGAGATCGCCGCGGGCTCCGGGCTGTACCAGCCGCACCTGTTCGACTACTACTCCAACTTCACCGGACGGCCCGCCGCGCTGTTCGCGCTGCCCGTCGTCCGCCGGCCCGGCCCCGGCGTCGCGACCTGCCTCGGCGGCGGCTACCTCGCCTCCGGGCCCGCCGACGACATCCGGCTCCCCCGGCCCTACCTGCCCGCCGGCCTGTCCTTCGACCCGAACGAGGGCGCGGGCGAGGTGCAGACGCCGCTGCTCGGCCGCGCGGCCGACGAGCTGCGGATCGGCGACCGGGTCTGGTTCCGGCACACCAAGGCGGGCGAGCTGTGCGAGCGGTTCGCCGACCTGCACCTCATCGACGACGACCGGTTCGTCCGGACCGTCCCGACCTACCGGGGCGAGGGGAAGACCTTCCTCTAGCCTCCGCCGCCGTCCCGGGAGCGGCTAGGTTGGCGGTATGAGCGACGCTCCGTTGATCAGTGTGCGCGGCGAGGCGGTCCTGGAGGTGGAGCCGGAGATCGCCCGGCTGTCGGTGCACGTCCAGTCGCAGGAACCGGACCGGCGCAGGGCGCTGGACCGGCTCACCGAGCACAACCGGGCCGCGCTCGACCTGATCGGCTCCTACGGCGACGCCGTCGAGAAGGTCGAGACCGGCGGGCTGGTCATCACCCCGCTGGTGAAGTACCGGCGCCGCGAGGGCGACATCCGCGCCTACCAGGGCACCGTGCTGATCAAGGTGACGGTCGCCGACTTCACCGTGCTCGGCGAGCTCGTCACCCGGCTCGGCGACCTGGAGCGCACCCGCGTGGACGGCCCCGACTGGGACCTGCGCCGCGACAGCGACGTCTTCCGGCGGGCCGCCGAGCAGGCCGCGCAGGAGGCCGTCGCGCGCGCCCGCCGGTACGCGGAGGCGCTCGGCGCCCGGCTCACCGGCCTGGTCGAGCTGTCCGACGAGGGGCTCGGACGCGACGAGAGCATGGCGCCGGTCGCGCTGGCGGGCGCGTTCAGCCGCGCCCCGGGCGACGCGGGCGAGCCCGAGCCGATCGCCCTGGAGCCGGAGGCGCAGACCGTCCGCGCCGCCGTAGCGGCCCGCTTCACCGCCACCGCCCCCGACCTGGGCTAACGCCCGCACGCGCACTGCCCACGCCGCGCCCTGGCGCTCAGCGCAGTCCGCGGAGCGGCTCGCGGGTCACCTAGTGCGCGGACCCTTGCGGGGCCGCTCTAGTTGCCCTCGGGCCAGATGGGGCCCTGGTCGGTCCAGACGACGCCCTTGTTGTGGCAGAGGCAGAAGGGGTGGCCGACGGGGTCGGTGTAGACGCGCCAGCCGTAGCCTTCGGGGCCGATGAAGTCCTGCCGCAGGGTCGCGCCGAGAGCCAGGACCCGGCTCTGTTCGGCCTCGATGTCGTCCACTTCGAAGTCGAGGTGGAACTGCTTGGGGTGCTCGCCGTCGGGCCACTGCGGGGCGCGGTAGTCCTCGACGCGGATGAAGGCCAGCTCGATCTCGCCGAACCGGATACCGGCCCAGTCCTCGTTGCTGCCCTCCTTGACCGGGCGACCCGTCACCTCGGCGTAGAAGGCCGCCAGCTTCATCGTGTCCGGGCAGTCGATGATGAAATCGGTGAGTCGCAGCATGTCGCGATCGTGTCACAAGATCAAGGGGGCGCTGAACGGGTTCGCGGGCACCGCCGTACTGCTGGGTGTGGAGGCATCCGGTTGCGGCGAGTATCGGCCCGGTCTCGGCGTCTACGCCCTCGGGCGGCTCGCCGGGGCGGAGGCCGAGGCGCTGTCGTCGCACCTGCGCGGCTGCCCGCCGTGCCGCGCCGAGCTGGCCGAGCTGCGCGACGTCGCCGACCTCCTCGCCCGGACGGCCCGCGCCGCCGGCCGTCCCCGGACGGCAGGCCGAGCCCGCGCCGCCCGCCGCCGGGCCGCCGGGGCCGGAAAACGCGAAGGCGCCGGCCGCGGGTCGCGGTCCGGCGCCTCCTTCAAGGGCGGGTTCAGCGGCGCTTGCGCTTACGGCGCCACAGGACGAGGGCGGTCAGGGTGACCGCGGCGGCGGCGCCCGCGTAGACGACGCGCTTGTCGAGCCGGCCGGGCTCGCCGTCCTCGCCCTCGGGCCGTACGATCGCGTTCACGGCCTGGACGAGCTGCCCGGCCTCCTCCTTGATCCGCTCGGTGCCCTTGTGCGCGAGGTTCCTCGGGTTGACCCGCTCGGCGAGCTCGTCGATCGTGCGCGCGAGTTCCTGGCGGGTGCGCTCGATCTCCCGCTCCAGCGCCTCCGGGTCGCGGTCAGCCATGCCGTTGTCCTTGTCGTGTCGAGCGAAGCATGATGATCCGAACAGTGTTGCAGGTCTTCCCGCCGGACGCCCGCCGGACCCCGAGCGGTACCGTTGGAGCCACCATCCGAGCGAAAGGCGGCACAGGGTGTCAGAGCGGCTGCAGCCGGGCGACGTCGCCCCCGATTTCGAGCTCCCGGACGCCGACGCGTCCCCGGTCTCGCTGGCTTCGTTCCGCGGCAGGCGGGTGATCCTGTACTTCTACCCCGCGGCCATGACCCCCGGCTGCACCAAGGAATCGGTCGACTTCCAGAGCAGCCTCGGCGAGCTGGAGGCGGCGGGCGTCGCCGTCGTCGGCGTCTCCCCCGACAAGCCCGCCAAGCTCGCGAAGTTCCGCGAGAAGGAGGGGCTGACCTTCCCGCTGCTGTCCGACCCGGACGCCGAGACCCTCCAGGCGTACGGCGCCTACGGCGAGAAGAAGCTGTACGGCAAGGTCGTCGTCGGCGTGATCCGCTCGACCTTCATCATCGACGCCGACGGGAAGATCGAGAAGGCGTACTACAACGTGAAGGCCACCGGCCACGTCGAGCGCCTGCGCCGCGACCTGGGCCTCTGACCCCGGGGCCGCCGGGCTTGGTCCGGTGGGTGCGGGCGGGGGGACTCGAACCCCCACGGTGTCTCCACCAACAGGACCTAAACCTGCCGCGTATGCCTACTTCGCCACGCCCGCGCACTCCGTGCAGGAGTGTGCTCAGCTTAGCGTCCTGGCTGGTCGGCATGTCGGCGGATTACCGGCGCCCGGCCCATCGACGGCGTTGCCGGGCGCAACTCGGCGAATCGCCGGGCCGGGCGGGCGTCGCCGCAGGCCGGGGCGCGCGGACGGCGCCGGACCGCGGCGTAACCTGGCGCAACGGCGGCGACACGCTCCCGCAACGGCTCCTGCCTAGCGTCCTGGAACGTCGGCAGGGCCGGACGCGGGAGGTGCGATGGCGGTCGTGGAACGTAACACACCGGCAACTGCCGGAACATGCGGGCGCAACGGCGTCCGCCTACCGTCCCGGCACATGAGGGCGAGCAGGTCCCGGGACACCGGCGCGCCGGGGACGCGGACCGGCGCGGACGTGCGGCGGCTGCGGGACCTGCTGCGCTCGGCGATCCTGCGCGGCGCCTACCCCGGCGGCCAGCTGCCCGGCGAGCCCGAGCTGATGGCGGCGCACGGTGTGACGCGGGCGACGGTGCGCGAGGCGCTCGCGCTGCTGCGCGGCGAGGGGCTCGTCGACCGCAGGCAGGGCGTCGGCACGCACGCGGTCGGGGAGGCCGTGCTCGCTCCGCTCGCGGAGGCGCACGGCGCGGCCGACCCCGGCGCGGGCAGCGTCTTCGACCGGCGGATGCGGCCGCGCGTGCTGGACCGTTCCGTGATCCCGCTGCCGGAGGTCGCCGCCGACCGGCTCGGCGCCCGGCCCGGCGACCCGTGCCTGCGCCTGGAGTACGTGGCGCTGCTCGGCGACGAACCGGTGGCCATCGCGACCAACTACGTGCTCTTCCCCGAGGCGGAGCGGCTCCGCGACGTCCCGTTCGTCTCGGACTGGTACGCGCTGCTCGCCGAGGCGGGCGTGGCCCTGGGCGAGTCGGAGTTCGTCCTCGGCTGCCTGCCCGCCGACGCCGGCACGGCGGGGCTGCTCGACCTCGCCGTCGGGGCGCCGGTCGTGACCATGGAGCAGGTCATCCGGGCTCCGGGCGGCCGCCCCTTCGACCTCGCGCACATCCACCACCGGGGGGACCGGTTCCTGCTGGTCTCCCGCCTCCCGCGCGCGTCCGCGCGCGGCTGAACCGCCCTTCCACCGCACCGATCCAGGCGCCCGTGCCCCTCGCGGCACGGACGGCGCCCTTGGCATGCCCTCAAGGAGAACCATGGAGACACCCCTCACCCTGACCGAGGCCGCCGAGGCGCTGCGCGCCGGCGCGGTGACGAGCGTCCGGCTGACCGAGGAGGCCCTCGCCGCCGCCGACCGGCACGACGGCGAGATCGGCACCTACCTGGCGCGCTTCGACGACTACGCCCTGGAGCAGGCCGAGCGCGCCGACCGGGAGCTGGCCGAAGGGATCGACCGGGGCCCGCTGCAGGGCGTCCCGTTCGGCGTCAAGGACATCATCGCGATGGCGGAGGGCCCGACGACGGCGCAGAGCCTGGTCCTCGACCGGGCGTGGGCGGAGGGCCGGGACGCGCCGGTGGTGTCGCGGCTGAAGGAGGCGGGCGCGGTGATCACCGGCAAGGTCACCACGATGGAGTTCGCGTGCGGGATGCCGGACCCGTCCAAGCCGTTCCCGATGCCGCGCAACCCCTGGGACACCGCGACGTGGCCGGGCGGCTCCAGCTCCGGGACGGGCAACGGCGTCGCCGCCGGGCTGTTCTTCGCCGGGCTCGGCACGGACACGGCGGGCAGCATCCGCATCCCGTCGGCGTTCTGCGGGGTCACCGGGCTGATGCCGACGTTCGGGCGGGTGCCGAAGTCGGGCGTGGCGCCGCTCGGCTACAGCCTCGACCACGTCGGCCCGCTGGCGCGCAGCGCCCGCGACTGCGCCGCCGTCCTCGACGTCATCGCCGGGCCGCACGCGAGCGACCCCGACAGCGTCGGCATGCCCTACGACGGGCCGGTGCTCGACGGGTCGCTGGAGGGGGTGCGGATCGGGGTCGTCCGGGCCGGGCACTTCCCGGAGGAGGCCGACCCGGCGCTCGCGCCCGCCTTCGACGCGGCGCTCGGCGTGCTGTCCGGGCTCGGCGCGACGCTCGTGGACGCCGAGCTGCCGTTCTGGACGGAGATGCTCACCGCCAACCTCGTCACGATGTGCGCCGAGGCGTTCGCCTACCACCGCAACGACCTCGTGGAGCGCTGGGGCGACTACTTCGCGGCGACCCGGCTGATGCTGGCGCGCGGCGCGATGGTCACCGGCGCCGACTACGTGCAGGCGCAGCGGGTGCGGCGCGTCGCGCAGGACGCGGTGGCGCGGATGTTCGACGACCTCGACGTGATCGTCTGCCCGACCACGGCGGTCGGCGCGCCGCGCTACGACGAGCTGACCGACGGCGCGGGCCGGATCGACATCGAGGGCCTGTTCCGCACGATCTTCACCCAGTACTGGGACTGCGTCGGCAACCCCGTCCTGGCGGCCCCGATGGGCGCCACGGCCGCCGGGCTGCCGCTGTCGATCCAGTTCGCCGGGCCCGCGTTCGGGGAGGCCGGCGTGCTGCGGGCGGCGGACGCCTTCCAGCAGGTCACGGACTGGCACCGCCGCGTCCCCGCCCTCGTCGCCGCCTGACCGCCCCCCCGCGACGGCCGCACGACCCGAGCCCGGAGCGACCGGGCGTCACGAACCCTGGAGGAACCTTGACCGAGAACGTCCTGCACTCAGCGCCGCCCGCGGACGACCCGCGCGTCATCGCGGAGGTGGGCCTGCTGGTGTCCCGGGCCGGGCTGCCGCTGTCGGCGGCCGAACTGGCGGAGCTCGCCGCCTCGTACCCGCTCCAGCAGGCGGGGGTGGACGCGCTCTACGCGGTCCCTGAGGCCCGGTACGCCGATCCGGCCCTGCGCTTCCGGGCCGACGCCCGCATGGCCGACTGGGCCGCCTGAGCCCCGGCGGGCGGGAGAACGGAACGGACCCCCGCGTCCTGCGGGGGCCCGTTCGCGCGTCGTCGTGATCGCCGGGTGGCGGGCGGTCAACTCGCCGGCTCCGCGGCGGCCTCGCGGCCGGCCCGCTCGCCGGCGGCGGCCTCCGGCTCGGGGCGGCGGTAGAGGACGCCCACCACCACGGCGGTGACGGCCAGGACGATCGCTGCGGACAGCAGCGCGGTGTGCAGGCCGTCCGCGAACGCCGCCTGCGCCTGCCGCATGACCTGCGGGCCCGCGTGCGCCGCCATGGCCAGGGACGTCCTGGCGTGCTCGGCGACCGGTCCGGGCAGGCCGGTGGTGTCCAGGTTCGAGCGGTAGCCGGACTGCAGGACGCTGCCGAGGACCGCGATGCCGAGGGCGCCGCCGAGCTCGCGGGCCAGGTCGTTCATCGCCGACCCGACGCCCTGCTTCTCGGCCGGGAGCGCGTCGGTGATGGACGCGGTGGCGGGCGTCATCGCGAGGCCCATCCCGGCGCCGAGCGGGACGAGGCCGCCCAGCATCACCCAGTAGCTGCTGCCCGTGTCCAGGAGCGACAGCACCAGCAGCCCGACGCTGACCAGGATGAGGCCGGCGACGATGACGCGGCGCGGCCCGACCTTCGCGGCGGCGCGGGGCGCGATGCCGCGGGCGGAAGGCATCATCGAGGCGGCCATCGGCAGCAGGCAGGTGGCGGCGAGCAGCGGGCCGTGGTCCTTCACGAGCTGCAGGTACTGCAGGACGATGAAGACGAAGCCGAAGAAGGCGAAGAACTGCACGGTGATCGACAGGGTGCCGGCGGCGAAGGCGCGGTGCCGGAACAGCCGGGGGTCGAGCAGCGGGTTCCGGCGGGTCAGCTCCCAGCCGACGAACCCGGCGAGGACCACGACGGCGGCGCCGAGGCCGACCAGCGTGCGGGCGCTCGTCCAGCCCTCGGTGGGCGCCTCGATGATGGAGTAGACGCCGGCGCCGAGGCCCACGACGGTGATCAGCGCGCCGGTGAGGTCGAGCCTCGGCGCGTCGGCGTCCGCGGACTCGGGGACGACCGCGAGGGTCGCGGCGAAGGCGATCACGGCGAGCACGATGTTCAGCAGGAACACCGACCGCCACGACCACTGCTCCAGCAGGCTGCCGGAGACCAGCAGCCCGAAGATCGCGCTGGCGCCGGCGACCCCGGCCCAGGCGCCGACCGCGCGGGTCCGCTGCCGGGGCGGGAACGTCGAGGTGATCGTGGACAGCGTCGCGGGCATCACCAGCGCCGCGCCGACGCCGAGGACGCCGCGCATCGCGATCAGCCAGGCGGGGTCGCTGGCGAACATCGCGGCGGCCGAGCCGGCACCGAAGATCGCGAGCCCGGCGGCGAGGGCGCGGCGCCGCCCGTAGCGGTCGCCGATCGCGCCGCCGAGGAGCAGCAGCGCCGCGAACACCAGCGCGTACGCGTCGATGATCCAGGACAGCTGGGTCTGGGTGGCGCGGGTGTCGCGGGCGATGGACGGGATGGCGGTGTTGAGGGACGCGACCGCCGACACGACGGTGGCGAGGGCGAGCATGACGGCCGGCAGCACGGCCCGGTGGACCTGCCCTCCGGGCGCCGTTCCGGTGGTGGCCATCGCAGCCTCCTGGTTGCGGGATCTCTTCGCTGTGACACTTCGAACCTGGCCCCTGCGCCCACTACATTTCAACCATGATGAATAAATCCGGGAAGCCGGCGCCGGCGAGAGAGACGGCGGCGGAGTCCGCGGCGGTGGCCGGGCGGGGCTCGCGCGGCCGGCGGCGCGGCAGCCCCGACACCCGGGCGCAGATCCTCGCGGTGGCCCGCGGCCGGTTCCTCGCCGACGGGTACGCCAAGGTCACCCTGCGCTCGATCGCCGCCGAGGCGGACGTCGACGCCGCCCTGATCAGCTACTTCTTCGGCTCCAAGAAGGGCCTGTTCGGCGCGGTCCTCGGGCTGCTGGCCAACCCGCCGGACGTGCTGGCCTCGGTGCTCCCCGGCGACCCCGCCACGCTGCCCGAACGCGTCCTGCGCGCGATGCTCGGCACCTGGGACGACCCCGAGCGCGGCCGGCAGCTGACCTTCATGGTGCGCGCCGCGACGCAGGACGCCGAGCTCATCCGGCTGCTGCGGGACGTCATCGGCCGCGAGATGATCGACCGGATCGCCGAGCACGTCGGCGGCCCCGGGGCGAGCCACCGCGCCGCCGCCTTCGGCGCCCAGCTCGCCGGGGTGATCTTCAGCCGGTACATCCTGGCCGTGGAACCGCTCGCCTCGATGACGGCCGATGAATTAGTCGAGGCCCTCTCGCCGGGCATGCGCGCCGTCCTGTACCGGCGGCCGCGGCCCCCATCCCGTCGCACTATGTGAAAAACCGGTCGCGCAATTTGCGGAACGGCGCGGTGCGCGACCGGGTGGTCGGCCTACCCTTGATGGGTCTGCCGGCGCCCCGGCAGGCATGGGGAACGCCGGTACGAAGACGCAGCAGCCTGGGGCCGCCGTGAGCGAATCCTTCACCCATTGCGTTCTGCCGTACGACCGGGTCGACGACCTCCTCGACGGCGCCCTGCCGTTCCTGCGGGACGGCGCGGCGGCCGGCGACCGCGTCCTGGCCGTCTGCGGGATCGCTCGCGAGATGCTGCTGCGCGACGCGCTCGGCCCCACCGCCGCGTCCGTCGAGTTCGTCGATCCGGGGACCTGGTACTCCCACCCCGCGCGGACCCTCGCCGACTGCCTGAGCGACGCCGACGACGTCGCCTGGCACGGCCGGCGGCTGCGCGTCCTCGGCGAGCCCGTCGTGTGGGCGGCGCGCCCGCCGCTCGAGGTCCTGGAATGGCAGCGCGTCGAGGCCATGGTGAACATCGCCTTCCGCGGCACCGGCGCCGCCATCATGTGCCCCTACTCGTCGTCGCTGCCCGCCGGCGTGGTCGCGGCCGGGCGCCGCACCCACCCCGAGACGGTGCGCGGCGCCACGTCCATGGCCAACCCCCTCTACATGGACCCGTGGGCCTACAGCGCGAAGTGCGACGGCGAGCCCCTGCCCATGCCGCCCGCCGAGGCCGACGAGTTCGAGGTCGTCCGGCCCGACCTGTTCTGGCTGCGCGCCTACGTCACCGATTACGCGCACCGCACCCCGTTGCCCGACGAGGACCTGCAGCGCCTGCTGGTCGCGGTCACCGAGGTCGTCACGAACGCGCTCCACCACGGCGCGCCGCCGATCATCCTGCGGATGTGGACCGAGGCGGCCGGCGCCGACCCCGCCTTCGTCTGCGAGGTCACCGACGCGGGCACCTGGGAGCCCGGCTCCGGCTACGGGCTCGTCCCGCCCCGCACGTCCGGCACCGCGACCGGCGGCCGGTTCGGGCTGTGGGCGGTGCGGCTGCTCTGCTCGATCGTCCAGATCCGCACCGGACCCGGCGGGAGCACGGTGCGCCTGCGGCTGCGGCTACCCGCCGTGCCCGCCGTCCCCCCGGTGGTGAACGGAGTGTGAGGAACTCGATGCATTGGGCTTCCAAGGACCTCCATGAGGCGTACGCTGAACGCATCCGAACCGACCTCGATGGGCAGGCCATGGAGACACCCTGGTTCGCCAAGCGACCCGTCAAAGACATCCGGCCCGGCGACCACAGCTGGCTGGCCTACAGCGGCCAGGAAGAGCGCGACAGGGTCATCGGCCACTTCGTCCGCGAGGGTCTCGAGACCAACGAGAAGGTCGTCTACGTGACCGACGCACCGCCCGAGCGGCTGCCCGGCATCGGCCCGCGGCACCGCGTGGACGTGCACTCCTACGGCCGGACGGGCCAGCTCCGGGTGATCTCCCGGCGCGACGCCTGCCTCGACCGGCGCGGCGTGTTCCAGCCCGGCCTGATGCTGGAGACGATCGGCCGGGAGGTGGACGCGGCGTTCGGCCAGGGCTTCCGCGCCGTCCGGCTGACCACCGACTACAGCTGGCTGCTCAGCGAGCCGGGCCGCTCCGACATCGGCGAGATGCTGGGCTGCGAGCACCGGGTCGGCGACGCCGTCTCGCCGAGCACGATGGCGATGGCGATCTGCCAGATCGACCGGCACGCGTGCCCGCCCGACGAGCTCCTCGCCCTGCGCGACACGCACGAGGTGCTCGTGGAAGTGAACCCCGAGTTCGACGACGGGATCCTGAAGATCGTCCGCACGTTCGAGCCGAACGGGCTGCGCGTCGAGGGCGAGCTGGACGCCGCCCGGCACCAGGTGTTCGCCGAGCAGCTCGCGCAGGTGTGCATGACCCGGCGGCGCGTCCACCTCGACTTCGCCGACCTCGGCTTCATCGACCTCGGCGGCCTGAACCTGCTGGCGCAGCAGGCCACGGTGCTGCCGGCCGACGAGGCGCTCGTCCTCGACCACCTGCCGCCCGATGTGGAGAACGTCATCGAGATGGTCGGCTGGCATAGGCTGCCCGGTCTCGAGCGCGGCCGCGAACGCGTGTTCACGGAGACGGAAGGCATCGCCTGATGAGCTTGGAGCACAGGGCGTTCGTGTACGACGGCACGGACCACTTCCTGTCGGTGACCGAGCCGTTCCTGCGATCCGGGCTGGAGGCGGGGCAGGCCGTCGTCGCGGTCGCCCAGGAGCCCAACCTGTCGGCGCTGCGCGACCTGTTCGGCGAGGGCGCCGAGATCGAGTGGGTCGACGCGGCCGTCTTCTACCTGCACCCCGTCCGCACCCTGCGCGACTACCAGGGCCTGGTGAACAAGTTCGCCCCGCGCACCGTGTGCGCGCTGGCCGAACCCGTCTGGCGGGACTGGGACGAGCGGCAGACCCTGGAGTGGATCCGCTACGAGTCGCTGATCAACGAGGTGTTCAAGGACTCCGGGGCGCGCGCGCTGTGCCCCTACGACCGCGAGGCGCTGCCGCCCCGGATCCTGGAGGAGGCGCGGCGCACCCACCCGATGGTGGTGACCGACGGTCCCGCGCTTCCCACCGGCGCCTACGTCGACCCGGTGACGTTCGGCGCCGCCTGCGACCGCGGCCGCCGCTTCGTCCGCCCCTCCGACGCCGAGTACTTCCCGGTCGAGGGCGACGACCTGCACGCGCTGCGCTCGTTCGTCGCCGAGCGGGCGCTGCTGCACGGCCTCGCCAAGCGGCCCGCGCAGAACCTCGTCACCGCGGTGAACGAGGTGGCGGCGAACGCGCTGCAGCACGGCCTGCCCCCGGTCGGGATGTGGATCTGGCGGGACGGCCCGGAACTGCTCTGCGAGGTCGGCGACAACGGGCTGTGGCGGCCCGCGCCGACCCCGCTCACCGGCTTCATCCCGCCCGATACGGCGCTGCAGCGCGGCTTCGGGCTGTGGACGGTCCGGCTCCTCGTCGACCTGATGGAGCTGCGGGCCGGCTGGGACGGCACGTTCGTCCGGCTGCACATCAGGTAGCCGGCGTGGAGCCGCTGAAGATCGTCCGCACGGACGAGCCCGCCGGCCTCGCGCTGATCGGCGAGCTGGACTCCGCCCGGCACGCGATGCTCGTCCGGGCGCTGGAGTCGGCGCTCGCGGACCTGCCGCCCGACCGCGAGTTCCACCTCGACCTCGGCGAGCTCGACTTCATCGACCTCGGCGGGATCGCCCTGCTCGGCGACGCCGCGTGGAGCCGCGCGTGCGGGGCGCCCGTGGTGCTCGACCGGACGCCGCCGCAGATGCGCGCCGTCCTGGAGACCGTCGGCTGGGGCACGCTCCCCGGCCTGTGCTTCGGCGACGCCGGTTAGTCCCGCTCCCGCCGGCGCGGGGCGACGGCGCGGCGGCGCGACGCGGCGGCGGGTTCACGGTGTGCGGCTGGGGCCCGCCGCCGGACGCTTCGACGTCGGTTCGAGCGGCGTCGACGACAGGGACGGCGAGGTGAGTCCGGACGTCGGCGGCACCGCCCGCCTGGTGTGCGTGGCGGTCGGGTGGGGCGTCGCGCCGGGGCGTCCCCGCGGCGGCACGCCCGGCTCCGGGATCCGCGTCGGCAACGCCGACGGCCGCGCCGACGGCGTCGCGGTGGGCTCCCTCGGCCCCGGGACGGACGGGGAGGCGGGCGGCACCATCGGCTGCGGCTTCGCCGGCCCGCCGCCGCCCGGCCACAGGAACAGCGCGATCGTCACCAGCACCGCCGCGGTCACCGCCGCCGCCAGGGCCGGGAACGCCCACCGCCAGCGGGTGCGCCGCTCCGGCGCCGCCGCCCGCCCCGCGTCCTGGAACCGGCGGACCGTCCCGGGGCCTGCGGTGATGTGGTCGGCGGCCGCACGGTAGTGGTCGCGCAGCAGGGCTTCGAGCTCGTCGTTCACGCCCGGCCCTCCTTCATGTGCTCCCGCAGCGCCGCCATGGCCCGCGCGGTGTGGCTCTTCACCGTTCCCCGGGAGATCCCGAGCGTCTCGGCGATCTCCTGCTCCCCGAGGTCGCACCAGTAGCGCAGCACGACCACCGCGCGCTGCTTGGCGGGCAGCGCGCGGAGCACCTCGTCCAGCTCTCCCCCGGCGACCCCCGCGGCCGGGGGCGCCCCGGCGAGGCGCTCCACGTCCGCCACCGACCCGACCGGAGTGTCCCGGCGGCGCGCCCGCCGCTTGTTCTCGTCGATGGCGAGGTTCACCAGCACCCGGCGGGCGTACGCCTCCGGGTTGCCGCCCGACACCCGCTTCCACCTGCGCGCGACCCGCTCGTAGGCGGTCTGCAGCAGGTCCTCGGCGAGGTGCCGGTCGTAGACGAGGAACACGGCGGTGCGCAGCAGCCGGCCCGCGGTGGCGGTCACGAACTCGTCGAACGTGATCTCCGCCCCGCGGATCTCCTGGGCGCTCATGGTGGACAGGCGGCTACCTCCGGGGCGCCGAGGGCCGGGGCGACGGCGTCATCGCCTGCCCGGGAGGCGCCGGCCGGCTCGTCGGGGACACCGACGGGACCGGCGCCGGCGCCGCCGTCCTGGTCGGGCGCGGGGCGCCCGGCCGGGTGACGCAGTCCGTGGGAGTCGGATGCGGGCGCGCCTTCGTGGGGACCGGATGCGGGCGCGCCTTCGTCGGCGACGGCACCGGCCGCGGCGACGTCCGCGGCGGGAGGTCGCGCGGGCTCGCGGACGCGACCGGGCGCGGCTCCTTCGGCCTCGCGTGCTTCGGCGGGACCGGCTCCGGGGTGCGGGTGGACGGCCGAGGCGACGCGCACGGCCGTGCGGGCGCCTTCGGCGGCACCGGCGCGGGCGTCGCGGTGTGCGCCAGCGCGTTCCGCTCCGCCACCTGCCTGACCTGCGGAGACGACCCGGAGTCGGCCGCCGCCCAGATCCCGGCGGCGAGCGCGCCCGCGCCCACCGCACCGGCCAGCGCGAGCATCGGCCCGCGGCGGATGCGACTCTTGTCGATCATGTTGCTCCTCGGGGGGACGGTGTCCGTACACCCTTGAGAACCCCCGCCGGGGGCCGGCGGGTTGTCCTGGAGCCCGACGAATTCTCTGCGAATTCCGCCGCGAACCGCACCGCGCGCGCGGCGCGGCGCGGGGCGCCGTGCACCACCAGGACCGGGTGCGTCATCGTCTGCCCCAGGTCACGGTCCACGAAGTCGACGCCGCGCCCCACCACGTCCATGACGGCGCGCGCGCCCTTCTTCGGCAGGCCGCGCCAGTCCAGCCCGCCCATGTCGAACCGGACGCCGGTGGGATGGCACGGGACGCACAGCAGGACGGGCTCGTCCGGCCGGCACCAGTGGCGCCGCAGCGCCAGCGTCCCGCCGAGCTCGTCCACGGCCCGTCCTAGGGGTGGCCGGCGGCGGCGAGCGCGTCGGGCAGCAGCCCGGCCAGCGCCCGGAACGCCTTGCCCCGGTGGCTGATCGCGTCCTTCTCCTCCGGCGCCATCTCCGCGGTGGTGCGGGTCTCGCCGTCCGGCAGGAAGATCGGGTCGTAGCCGAAGCCGCCGGTCCCGCGCGGCGCCCGCAGGAGGGTCCCGCGCATCCGGCCCTCGACGGTGTGCTCGACCGCGCCCCGGGTGCCGTTCGCCGGGACGACCAGTGCGGCCGCGCACACGAACGCGGCGCCGCGCAGGCCGTCGGCGACGTCGCCGAGCTGGTCGAGGACGAGCCGCAGGTTCGCGGTGTCCTTGTCGCCGGCGGCGTCGCCGAACCGCCCCGACCAGCGGGCCGACAGCACGCCCGGCATGCCGTTCAGCGCGTCCACGCACAGCCCGGAGTCGTCGGCGACGGCGGGCAGGCCGGTGTGCGCGGCGATCGCGCGGGCCTTCAGCAGCGCGTTGCCCTCGAAGGTCAGCTCGGTCTCGGGGACGTCGGGGGCGTCCGGGAACGCGGCGAGGCCCACCACGTCGATGCCGTCGAGGATCCGCTCCAGTTCGGCGATCTTGCCCGCGTTGCGGGTCGCCAGCACGATCCGCGTCACCGTGCGAGCGCCTCGTTCTGCAGCCGGGTCAGCTCGGCGCAGCCGCCGGCGGCGAGGTCGAGCAGCGCGTCCAGCTCGGCGCGGTCGAACGGGGCGCCCTCGGCGGTGCCCTGCACCTCGACGAACCTCCCGTCGCCGGTGCACACCACGTTCATGTCGGTGCCGGCGGCCGAGTCCTCCTCGTAGCACAGGTCGAGCCGGGCCTCCCCCGCGACGACGCCGACGCTGACCGCCGAGACCGAGGTGACCAGCGGGTTCCCGCGCAGCAGCTTGCGCTCGCGCATCCAGGACACCGCGTCGGCGAGCGCGACGTACGCGCCGGTGATCGCGGCGGTGCGGGTGCCGCCGTCGGCCTGCAGCACGTCGCAGTCGAGCTGGACGGTGTTCTCGCCGAGCGCCTTGAAGTCCAGGCAGGCCCGGACGGACCGGCCGATCAGCCGGGAGATCTCGTGGGTGCGGCCGCCGACCCGGCCCTTGATGGACTCGCGGTCGTTGCGGGTGTTGGTGGCGCGCGGCAGCATCGCGTACTCGGCGGTGACCCAGCCGAGCCCGGACTCGCGCCGCCAGCGCGGCACCGAGTCCTGCACCGACGCCGCGCACAGCACCCGGGTGCGGCCGAACTCGACGAGCACGGACCCCTCCGCGTGGTCGAGCCATCCGCGCTGGATGCGGACGGGGCGGAGCTGGTCGGGTGCGCGATCATCGGGGCGTGCCATGCGCACCACCCTAGTGCCCGCCGGAAGCGGTCACAGCTCGTAGGAGGCGCCCACCCGGGCGAGCTCGATGTCGCCGCCGTACCCGCTCGTCCTGGCCTCCTTCAGGGAGGTGTCCTGGTCGTTCCACGGCACCAGATGGGTGAGGACGAGGCGGCCGACGTCGGCGCGGGCGGCGTGCTCGCCCGCCTCCCGCGCGGTCAGGTGCAGCTCCGACGGCAGGTCCGGGCCCTCCAGGAACGACGCCTCGCACAGGAACAGGTCGGCGCCGCGCGCCAGGTCCACGAGCGTGTCGGACACGCCGGTGTCGCCGGAGTAGACCAGGGCCCGCCCGTCGTGCTCGATGCGGAACGCGTACGCCTCCACCGGATGCGGCATCAGCGCGGTCGTCACCCGGAACGGGCCGATCTCGTACGGGCCCCGGCGCAGCACGTGGAAGTCGAACGTCTCGCACATCCCGGGCTCGGGCTCCAGGTCGTACGCCTTCGCCATCCGCACCGCGGTCCCCTCGGGGCCGTGCACGGGCAGCCGCGGTTGCGGGCCGTCCGGATGGTACGTGCGGGCCACCCAGAAACCGCACAGGTCGAGGCAGTGGTCGGCGTGCAGGTGGGAGATGCACACCGCGTCGATCTCCTGCAACGAGCGGAAGCGCTGCAGGGACCCGAGCGCGCCGTTGCCGAGATCGAGCACCAGCGCGAAGCCGTCCGCCTCGATCAGGTAGCTGGACGCGGGGCTGTCCGGCCCCGGGAAACTGCCGGAGCAGCCGATCACTGTGACCCGCACGCTCACTCCTCCTCTTGTGTCCCCGAGGAATCAGGTGGTCAGAGCCTTGTTCAGGACGGATTCGGACGCGGTCTCCACCACGTCGATCTCCGGCCCGAGGAAGCGCCGGCCGAGCTCGGCGAACACGCCGGGGTCACCGGTCGCGCGGAACCGGTGCCGTGGCCGGGGCGTCCCCTCGTCGCGGGCCAGCCCCTGGTCGTGCAGCACTCGATACACGTCCTTGGCGGTCTCGTCGGCGCTTGACACCAGTGTGACCCCGTCGCCGACGACATACGAGATGACGCCGGTCAGCAGTGGGTAATGCGTGCAGCCGAGGATGAGGGTGTCGCAGCCCGCGTCCACGATCGGCCGCAGGTACTCGCGCGCCGCGTCCAGCAGTTCCGGCCCCATCGTCACGCCCGCCTCGACGAACTCGACGAAGCGCGGGCACGCCGCGCTCACCAGCTCGATGTGCGGGGCGGCGGCGAACGCGTCGTCGTAGGCGCGGCTGGTGACGGTGGCGTTCGTGGCGATCAGCCCGACCCGCCCGTTGGACGTGGCGCGGGCCGCGCGCCGGGTCGCCGGGTTGATCACCTCGACGACCGGGACGTCGTAGCGCTCGCGGGCGTCGCGCAGCATCGCCGAGCTGGCGCTGTTGCAGGCGATCACCAGCATCTTCACGCCCTCGTCGACGAGCTGGTCGAGCATCTCCAGGGCGAACGCGCGGACCTCGGCGATGGGGCGCGGCCCGTACGGCTGGCGGGCCGAGTCGCCGAGGTAGACGATCGGCTCGTTCGGCAGCTGGTCGAGGATGGCGCGGGCCACGGTGAGGCCCCCGAACCCGCTGTCGAAGATCCCGATCGGTCGGTCCGACCGGCCACCGGAAGAGAGGTCCATCGCGTCGAGGTCGCCGGTCGCTGACATGGTCCTACAGGCTAGGCGACTTACCCCTGCCGAGGTGCGTCATGCGTTGGACATCACACCGTCATCCGCCGGAAAAGACGCCAGTTCACGGGACGCGCGCGTGATCCCGTCGCCCGGTGCGCGAAACGCCGGTGAACCGCGTCACGCCGGCGGAGCGCCTCACGGGACGGAGGCGGTCGGGCGGGTGACCGCCTGACGCGCTACTTCTTGGCGCCGATGCCGACCCGGGCGATCTGCCGGCTCTGCGCGACGAGGCGTCCGGTGGAGTCCCAGACCTCGACCTCCTCGTCGAACCAGCCGTCCGACAGCAGCCGGCCGGTGCCGTGCACGGCGAGCCAGCCGGGCGCCGGGACGGCCCGCATGTGCCAGGTGAGCTGCACGGTCGGCGCCCAGCCCTTGGAGCCGAGGTTCAGCGCGACGGGCGGCAGCGCGTCGACGGTCAGCGCGAGCGTGAACGCGTCGGGGCCGTGGCCGTCGCGGAGCCGGAACCAGGCGCGGATCTCGGGGCGGCCGCTCGGCGTGCCGTCCAGCCAGCCCATCGTGGAACGGTCGAAGCGCATGTCGACCTGCCCGGCGAAGCCCTCGGTGCCCTCGGCCGGCAGCATGCTGGTGCACTCCTCCAGCGGAGGGACGGGGACGGCGGGCGCGGGGCCGGCGAACGCGGGCTCGGCGGCGGCGCCGAGCGTGCCGGTGGTGATCAGCGCCTCCACCACGGGGCGCCCGTCCTGGACGAGGCTGACCAGCGAGGTCGCGGCGGTGCGGCCGGCCTTGCGGGTGTCGACGACGAGCTCGGCGCGGCCGGGCTTGGCGGGCCGCAGGTACGTCGTCGCGGTGGCGATGGGGTGCTCGTGCGGGGAGGCGTCGACGGCGGCCCGGTCGAGGACCGCCATCAGGTAGCCGCCGTTCAGCGCCTCCGCGAAGCCGAAGTCGCCGTCCAGGTCGACCTCGTACCGGCCGTCACCGACCCGCTTGACCGCGGTGGCCGCCTCGAACCCGCTCATCAGTTCTCCCGGTCCGGCCGGCGGGCGTCCACCCGGCCGGCACGGTTCTAGAATCACGTTCGAGTATGAACTGTACCGTGCCGACCGGGAACGGCGCCGTGGCCGGGATCACGCCGGAATGTCCGGGCCCGCTCCCGGGTCCGGACATTGTCGAGCTGCCGATCGGGGTGTCGGTCGGGGCGTCAGGCGCGGCGTCAGGCCCAGAGCTGGCCTTCGAGGCGCGCCTCGGCCTCCTCCAGAGTGCCGCCGTACGCGCCCGTGGACAGGTACTTCCAGCCGCCGTCGGCGACGATGAACACGATGTCGGCGCGCTCGCCCGCCTTCACCGCCTTGCTCGCCATGCCGATCGCGGCGTGCAGCGCGCCGCCGGTGGAGATCCCGGCGAAGATGCCCTCCTGCTCCAGCAGCTCGCGGGTACGGCGCAGCGCGTCCCGCGACCCGACCGAGAAGCGGGTCGTCAGGACCGAGTCGTCGTACAGCTCGGGGATGAAGCCCTCGTCGATGTTGCGCAGCCCGTACACCAGCTCGCCGTACCGCGGCTCCGCCGCGACGATCCTGACGCCGGGCACCTGCTCGCGCAGGTACCGGCCGACGCCCATCAGCGTGCCGGTGGTGCCGAGGCCCGCGACGAAGTGCGTCACCGACGGCAGGTCCGCGAGGATCTCCGGACCCGTCGTCTCGTAGTGCGCCAGCGCGTTGGCCTCGTTCCCGTACTGGTACAGCATCACCCAGTCGGGGTTCTCGGCCGCCAGGCCCTTCGCCACCCGGACGGCCTCGTTCGACCCGCCCGCGGCGGGCGACGGGATGATCTCCGCTCCCCACATCTCCAGCAGCTGGCGGCGCTCCGCCGAGGTGTTCTCGGGCATCACGCACACCATCCGGTAGCCGCGCAGCTTGGCCACCATGGCGAGGGAGATGCCGGTGTTCCCGGACGTCGGCTCCAGGATCGTGCAGCCCGGCGTCAGCACCCCGTCCTTCTCCGCCTTCTCGATCATGTAGAAGGCGGGACGGTCCTTCACCGACCCGGTCGGGTTGCGGTCCTCGAGCTTGGCCCAGAGCCGGACGTCCTCGCTCGGCGACAGCCGCGGCAGCCCGACCAGCGGGGTGCCGCCGAGCGAGTCCAGCAGCGAGTCGAATCGCATGTGCGCTCGTCCAGTCCGGCTCAGCCGCCCGCGACGGCCGGCAGGATCGTCACGCCGTCGCCGTCGGCGACCTCCGTCTCCAGGCCGCCGAGGAAGCGGACGTCCTCGTCGTTGAGGTAGACGTTGACGAACTTGCGCAGGCCCTTGTCGTCCACCAGCCGGTCGCGCAGCCCGGGGTGGCGGGAGTCCAGGTCGGTGAACAGCTCGTCGAGCGTGCCGCCCTTGCCCTCGACGGCCTTGGCGCCGTCGGTGAGGTTGCGCAGGATCGTCGGGATCCGGACCTCGATCGCCATCGCGATGATCTCCTTTGGTCGTACGGGGCTCCCCGCCCTCTGCGTCACAACCGGGCGGGCAGCGGGGGAATTCCGGGCTGGATCAGCGCGTCGGCGAACAGTCGTAGACGACCTCGGCGCGCGAATGCCCGAACAGGAAGCTCTGTACGGGTGGCACCGCGAGGGCAGGAACGCGGCGCCGCGCGCCCGTCACATCCCCGCTCGTCCACATGTCGACCAGTTTACCGGCCGCGTTCCGGCCGCTCCCCGCCGCCATCCGGCTCCGCACCCCGCGATCGGCCCGGGCGGTCAGGCGTCGTAGGCGTCGACGATCCGGACCTCTTCCTCGGTCACCTCGCCGTCCACGATCCGGTACGACCGGAACTCCTCGGTGCTCTCGTCGCGGGTGGACACGAGCACGTAGTGCGCGTTCGGTTCGGACGCGTAGGAGATGTCGGTGCGGGACGGGTACGCCTCGGTCGCGGTGTGCGAGTGGTAGATCACCACCGGCTCCTCGTCCCGGTCGTCCATCTCGCGCCACAGCTTCAGCTGCTCCTGGGAGTCGAACCGGTAGAACGTCGGGGACCGCTCGGCGTTGGTCATCGCGACGTACCGGACGGGCCGGTCCGACCCGATAGGGCCGGCGATGATGCCGCACGCCTCGTCCGGATGGTCGGCGCGCGCATGCGCGACGATCTTCTCGACCAGGGCACGCTCGATCGTCAGCATGCCCGAAGGCTACCGCCCCCGCCGGCGCGCACCCCACCCGCGGCCCGGCCTGGACCGGGTCCCGCCGCGGGCGGGTCTCAGTCACGATCGAGCCGGATGTGCATCCGGATGCGGGTGCCGCCGGGGCCGGACCTGATCTGCACGATGTGGCAGAGCCGGCGCACCGCCCACATCGCGCCGTCCACGCCCTGCCCGGCCTGCCCGCCCGGCGTACCCGGCAGAGCGGACGGGGGCGGGCCGGGCGGCGGCGGGGCGTAGCCGAGGAAGCGGTCGGCGAGGGCGCGGCCCGGGTCGGCCACCTCGCAGACCAGCTCGCCCGCCCGTCCCCACAGCCGCGCCGAGCCGTGCCCGCCGCCGGCCTGGATGATCATGGTGGCGACCTCGTTCACCGCCAGCACAAACGGGAGCGTCCGGCCCTCCGGCAGCCCCAGCCGGGCGGCCTCGGCGGCGAGGAAGGCGCGCAGCGACGGCAGCCCGCCCGCGCCGAACGCCCGGTGCGCGGCGGAGGCGGGCGGCGGCGGGAGCGCGTCCGCGTTGCACTCGGCGTAGTACTCGGCCGGGTCGGTGTACTCGGGGCTGGGCCGCGGGCCGTCCGGGCCGGCCAGCTCCGGGTGCGTGCGGGCCATCGCGGCCAGCACCCCGGGCGGCAGCGCCACCGCGTCGTACGCGCACATGATCATGGTGGGGGTGCCGGCGAACACCACGTTCAGCAGCGACTCGTGCCGCTGCCACTCGCGCGTCTCCAGCGGCGACAGCCCGTCCCACACCGGCTCGGCGAGCAGCCGCAGCCGCCCGCGCGGCCACCAGTCGGCGCGCATCCGGTCGTGGTAGCCGGCCAGCGCCCGCATCGGCCCGCCGAACCAGTCGGCGGAGTCGATGAACTCGATCCCGGCGGCGGCCTCCGGGCCGAGCCGCTCCCGCAGCGACACCCGGACCGGCTCGGAGGCGATCACCACCACCGCGTCGCCCGCGCTCCACCCGGCCTCCAGGTACGGGACGGCGGTCAGCGCCAGCTCGCGCGGCCACCCGTACGGGACGGCCCGGTGCACCAGCGCGTTCCGGCCGCCGGACGGCCGCCGGGCGTCCGCCGCGGCGTCCCCGGCCCGCGGCGCACCCGCCTGACGAGCGATCACCGGACCCCCTCGTGGACGACCCCGGGCGCGCCCGCCCAGCCGGACGCCCGCATCATCATCTCCACGCAGCCCGGCGCCGACCGCAGGACGACCAGCCGGTCGGGCACGATGCTCCACTCGTTCACGCCGACCAGCGCGCGCAGCCCGGCCAGGTCGCAGAACTCCACCCCGGCCAGGTCCAGGCACACGTGCGCGGCGCGGCCGTCCAGCCCGCGCAGCGCCGCCAGCAGCCCCGGCAGCGTCGACTCGTCGATCGAGCCGGACAGGCGGAGGCCGGGCGGCGCGAACAGCGGGTCGATCCTCAGCACGCCGTCGTCGAAGACCGCGTCGGCGCCCGCCCGCCCGCCGTGGCACGCCTCCAGCGCGCCGAGCCCGCCGGGCGCGAACCAGCCCGCGTCGAACTGGCACAGCGCCATCGCGTCCCCGGCCTCGGCGACGGCCCGGCCCACGGCGTCCTCGAACGCCGCGAACCCGGCGGTGCCGGGCCAGCCGCGCGAGGCGGGCGACGCCTCGACGCTCACCCGGACCCCCGAGCGCCGGTCCGGGCCGCGGGCCG
>NZ_JABMCA010000107.1:0-24198 GCF_014706005.1 Actinomadura sp. RB99
AGACCCGCAAGGACCTCTACCAGGCGCACCGTCTGATGACCCAGCGCGTGGCCCTGGCGCTCCTCCAGGGCCGCCCGAGCGCCGCGGAGTCCCCGCTGCGCCGCACCGGCGTCGGGACGCTGCCGACGGCGGCGCGGCGGGCGGCGCGATCAGCGCCATGCCCGCGGCGGCGCAGGCGGCGGCGAGGCCGAGCCCTCGCAGTCCTCGCACCATGTCGGTCTCCTGTCGCTGTCGGTGCGGTTCAGCGCCGCGGGCGGGGCCGCGGGCCGTGCTCCTGGACGGGCGGGGTCTGGTCCGCGCCGGGCAGCGCGGGCGGCGGGAGGGACGTGACGGCGGTGACCGCGTCGGCGAGGGGCTTCTTGGTGCCGGGCAGGTCCGGGGGCGCGCCCGGCCCGCCGGGCCGCCTCCCGAAGTCGAACGCGGACGTCAGGTCGCCGAACGCGGCGCGCCGCCAGTCGCTGATGTTCGGGATCTCCACGCCGGTGAGCCGCTCCAGGAACCGCAGCGGGGAGGTGTGGTCGAACGGCTCGCTGGCGATCCAGCCGCCGCGCGTCCACGGCGACACGATGACGCACGGCACGCGGAACCCCGCGCCGATCGGCACGCCGTCGACGAACTCGCCGTCGGTGCCGGGCGGCGGGGTCGGCGGCGGGACGTGGTCGAACAGCCCGTCGTTCTCGTCGTAGTTCAGGATGAAGACGGTCTTGGCCCACACGTCCGGGTTGGACGCGATCGCGTCGATCTTGGACGCGACGTAGTCGGCGCCCGCGGCGGGCGTGTAGTCCGGGTGCTCGGACTGGTAGCTCGTCGGGATGATCCACGACACCGTCGGCAGCCGGTCGTTCGCCGCGTCGTACTCGAACCGGCCCGCCGAGTACGTCCGCATCCCGTTCCGGTACAGCGGGGAGCTCGTCGGCGCGTCCTGGTAGGCGGCGAACGGCTCCAGGATGTTGCAGCCGTAGTTGTCCGCCTCCTGGTACACCCTCCACGTCACGCCCGCGTCGGTCAGCGCCTCCGGGTACGTGTCCCAGGTGTAGGGCTCCGGGGCGGCGTTGCCGGTGATCGGGCCGCCGTCGTCACCGTCGGGGTCGATGCTCGCGCTCATCAGGTACAGCCGGTTGGGCCAGGTCGGGCCGAGCACGGAGCAGTGGTAGCGGTCGCAGACGGTGAACTGCTCGGCGAGCGCGTAGTGGAACGGGATGTCCTCGCGCGTGTAGTAGCCCATGACGTACGGGGCGTTGTCGCCGTCGGCGGCGCGGTGCGCGGCCAGCCACCCGTCCATCCGCCCGTTGTTCCAGGCCGCGTGCTGGACGCTCCACGCGTGGCTGGTGGACGGGATGGCCTGCGCGCTGCTCCTCGCCGTGTCGAGGTGGAAGGGCAGCACGTAACCGGCCTCGTTGACGTCGTCGGGCTGGTAGAACACCGACCGGCCGGTGCCGAGCGTGATCGCGGCCGGGTCGGAGAACCCGGCCACCCCGGGCAGCGTCCCGAAGTAGTGGTCGAAGCTGCGGTTCTCCTGCATCAGGATCACCACGTGCTTGACGTCCTTCAGCCGCCCCGGCCCGCGCGCCGGCCGGGCGGCCAGCGCGCGGCGCACGTTCGGCGGCAGGAACTCGGCGGCGAACGCGGCGGCGGTGGCGGCGCCCGCCGCCGACAGCAGCCGCCGCCGCGTCAGGGGCACGTCCGGGCCGGCCGGGCGGCGGTCCCCACGCCGCTCACCAGTCAAGATCACTTCGCGAGCGTAACCCGCATGACCTGGGCCTCCACGGATCCGCCCGGCACTCGGCGAGCCGCCGGACCGGCGCGCCCGGCGGCCCTCCCCGGCGGCTCAGCCCGCCGGTCCCGCGCTCAGCGGGCGTAGACCTCCAGCGTCCACCTTCCGTCCGGCTTCACGCCCTTCATCGCCGTCGCCAGCGCGGCGTCATCGGTGCCGGGCACTTTGGCCACCTCGGCGGGCAGCACGGCCACCTCGACGGCGTCCGCCCCTCCCCTGGCCTCCGTGTCCCAGACGACACCCTTCGACTCGGCGGCCTCGCACTCGACGGCCTTCGCGCGGCCGGCGATCCGGAACACCGCGTGCGCCGCGCCGTCCACGCAGGTCACCCGGAGCCGCAGCGCCGTGGCGCGCTCCGTGAGCGGCACCCCGCGGACACGGCCGTCGGCGGCGCCCGTCGCCTGGCCCAGCCGCCGCAGCCCCGTCACCGGGGGCTGGGGGGCGGGGGCCACCCTCCGCATCAGCTTGCAGTTGGCCGATGTGCATGGCCCGCTGTAGACGCGGACGCTCCAGTTCCCCCGCTTCGGTTCGCGGCCCGCCAGGGACCGGTCGAGTTCGGCGGGGGCGTCCGTCAGGGTGAATCCCCGCGCCTCGTCCCTCGGAACGACCGCGATCTGGACGGTGGTCGGAACACCAGGAGTGGTGAGCATGTACTGCGCTCCTCCGCAGTCGGCGCTCGCCACGTCTCCGTCCACCACTTCGAAGCTGGTGGCGGTGTTCGAGCAGTAGGTCGTGAACCTCGTGTACGCCCCGGTCGGGGTGAACGTGATGTGCGCCAGCCGCCCGTACCAGGAGAACCGCCTCTCCGTCACCGGCTTCAGTCCCTCGACCGGACGGCTCTTGGGAAAGGCCCGGTTCACGGCGCCCGTGACCGCCGATTCCTGCTCCGGGGGACGCGGTGGCCCGCCGAGTCGCTGGACGACCCCGAAGACCGCCCCGGCCACCAGCAGCACGCCGAGGGCGCCGGCGGCGGCGCGGCACCGGTCGCCGCGCCGGACGCGGCGGCGGACGCCGTCCAGCAGGTCCGGCGAGGGGACGCCGCCGGCGCTCTCGGCCTCCATGACCTCCGTCAGGTCCTTCAGTTCGTAGGCCATGTCACTCCCCTCCCCGCGGCGCGGCGGCCAGGATGCCCGGATCGATGCGGAGCTTGGCGAGGGCCTTGCTGGTCTGGCTCTTCACGGTCCCGACCGAGCAGCCGAGGATCGCGGCGACCTGCGGCTCGGACAGGTCCTCGAAGAAGCGCAGGACCACCGTGGCGCGCTGCCGCTGCGGGAGCCGGCCGAGCGCGGCCCAGAGCACGGCCTTGTCCTCGGCGGCGCCGATGCCGTCGGCCGGGTCGGGCCCGTCCGGCGGCCGCTCCGTGGGCCGCTCGCCGCGCCAGCGCCGCTTCGCCCACGACGCGTGCGTGTTGACGAGGATCCGGTACACGTACGGATCGGGGTTGTCCCCGATCCGCCGCCACGCCCGCCACGCCTTGACCAGGGCCGTCTGCAGCAGGTCCTCCGCCTGCGCCCAGTCGCGGCACAGCAGATAGGCCGTCCTGAGCAGCCGCGGCGACCGCTCCGTCACGTACGCCGCGTAGTCCGGTCGCTCCCGCATCCGACCTCCCGGTAGATCCTCCTCCGACATCTACCGGCCGGCCCGCCGCGATGGTTGCCCGGCCGGACCATGATCCTTTTCGGCTAAGGTCGTGGCACGCCGTCCACCGCGCGAGGAACAGGAGCGCCGATGTCCTACCCCGAGCCCCGCTATTTCGGCGACGCCGGTGAGGTCAGCGCGACGCTGCGGGCGGGCGACGCCCCGCCGGACCTCCGCATGGGGCCGCTCGACGCGCAGGGCGTCCCCACCGGGACGCGGGTGCACTACCTCGGCACGGGCGGTTCCACCGGCGGGGCGTTCGGGCTGTACCGGGGGGAAATGGGTCCCCGGCCGTCGGGGCCGGACCCGCACTTCCACCGCACGATGACCGAGTCGTTCTACATCCTGTCCGGGACCGTCCGGCTGCACGACGGGACGGGCTGGCGGGACACCGCGCCGGGCGACTTCCTGTTCGTCCCCGAAGGCGGCGTGCACGGCTTCCGCAACGAGTCGGGCGAGCCGGCCTCGATGCTCCTGCTGTTCACGCCGGGCGCGCCGCGCGAGGGGTACTTCGAGGAACTCGCGGAGATCGCCGCGACCGGCCGCCGGCTCAGCGATGAGGAATGGACGGAGCTCTACCACCGCCACGACCAGTACATGGTGTGACGGGAGGGCGCCTACTTCCCGCTCTTGGTCCTCGCCTTGGCCTTTCCGCTCTTCTTCTTCGGCGCGGAGTCGGCCGCGACCGCCTTCTTGCCCTTCTTCGGCGCCTTCTCCGGCGCCTTGTCCGGGGTCTTCTTGGCGGCGGCCTTCTTGCCCTTCTTGGGCTTCTTCGTCCGGGCGGCGGCGCCGCCGGCGGGCACCGCGTCGGCCGGCACGGCCTCGGTGGACACGGCCTCGGTGGGCACGGCCTCGGCCGGCGCGGCGTCGGCGCTCTGGGCGACGCGGTTGCGGAAGGTCTGCCCGAACCGGAACGTCGGGACGAGCGCGGCGGGCACCTCCACGGGCGCCCCGGTGCGCGGGTTGCGGGCGCTGCGCGCCGGGCGGGAGGAGCGGTCGAACGCCCCGAAACCGGTGACGACGACGCGCTCCCCGGCGGACACCGCCTCCATCACCGCCTCGAACAGGGCGTCGACGTGCCGGCGCGCGACCGCCTCCTCGCCGCCCGCCCGCTCCGCCACGGCCTTGACCAACTCGCTGCGATTCATGCGCCCTGCCTCCATTGCGGCTTTCGTGCGCTCAGGCTAGCCCAGCGTGACCGCCGAAATCCCTGGATACGGCGGGATTTCCGGGCGAGGGGGCGGCCGGACGCGGCGGCGGGTCACGGTTGGTAGCGGTACCCCATGCCGGGTTCGGTGAGCAGGTGGCGGGGACGGGTCGGATCGGGCTCCAGCTTGCGGCGCAGCTGGGCCATGTACTGCCGCAGGTAGTGCGTCTCGCGGGTGTACGACGGGCCCCACACCTCGGTGAGCAGCTGGCCCTGGCTGATGAGCCTGCCGGGGTTGCGCAGCAGGATCTCCAGCAGGTGCCATTCGGTCGGGGTGAGCCGGACGGCGGCGCCGTCGGCCGCGGTGATGGTCTTGGCGGCGAGGTCGACGGTGTGCGCGCCGACGGCGGCGACGGGCGCGTCCTCGCCGGGCGCGGCGCGGCGGCCGACGGCGCGGATCCGGGCGATCAGCTCCTCGATGGTGAACGGCTTGGTGACGTAGTCGTCGGCGCCCGCCTCCAGCGCCTCGACCTTGTCCCGGCTGCCCGCGCGGCCGGACAGCACGATGATCGGGGTGCGGGTCCAGCCGCGCAGCCCGTGGATCACCTCCAGGCCCTCGACGTCGGGGAGCCCGAGGTCCAGGACGATCAGGTCGGGGTGCCAGTCGGCGGCGCGGCGCAGGGCGGTGGTGCCGTCCGCGGCGGTCTCCACCTCGTAGCGGCGGGCGCGTAGGTTGATGCGCAGCGCCCGCAGGATCTGCGGTTCGTCGTCGACCACCAGCACGCGCGTCATGGCGTTCCCTTCTCCCGGACGGGCAGGACGACGATCATCGTCAGCCCGCCGCCGGGGGTGTCCTCGGGGATCAGCTCCCCGCCCATCGCCTCGGTGAGGCCGCGCGCGAGGGCGAGGCCGAGCCCGACGCCGGCGTGGTTGTCGCGGTCGTCCAGCCGCTGGAACGGCTGGAAGACGCGGTCCCGGTCGGCGGCCGGGATGCCGGGGCCGCGGTCGGCGATCCGCAGCTCGACGCGGTCGCGCAGCGCCCCCGCCGTGATGAGGACGGGCGGGCCCGGCGGGTGGTAGCGCAGCGCGTTGGAGATCAGGTTGACCAGCACCCGCTCCAGCAGCGCCGGGTCCGCCTCGGCCTCGGGCAGGTCGCCGGGGATCGCGACGCGGACGTGCTCGGCGGCGGCGCCGATCTCGTCCAGGGCGCGCGGGACGACCTCGTCGAGCGCGAGCGGGCGGGCGGCCATGCCGAGGACGCCCGCCTGCAGCCGGCTCATGTCGAGGAGGTTGGCGACGAGCCGGTCCAGCCGGTCGAGGGACTCCCCCGCGGTGTCGGCGAGTTCGGCGCGCTCCTCTCCGGTCCAGTCGATCTCGGTGTTGCGCAGGCTCTCGACGGCGGCCTTGGCGGACGACAGCGGGGTGCGCAGGTCGTGGCTGACCGCGCTGAGCAGGGCGGTGCGCATCCGGTCGACGGCCTCCAGCGGGCGGGCGCGCTCGGCCTCGGCCTCCAGCCGGCGGCGCCGCAGCGCGGCGGCGGCCTGCGCGGCGAACGCCTCCAGGACGCGCCGGTCCCCGGCGGGCAGCGGGCGGCCGCGCAGCGCGAGCGCGAGGTCGTCGCCGACGGGGATCTCGGTGTCGCCCTCCTCGGGGGCGGTGCAGGGCCGCCCGCCCGCGGTCGCGGCGACCTGCCAGCGCGGCGGGTCGCCGGTGCGCTCCAGCAGCGTCACCGAGTCGAGCCCGAACGTCTCGCGGAGCCGGCCGAGCAGGACGTCGAGCTCGTGCTCGCCGCGCAGCACGTTCCCGGCGAGGGTGGACAGCACCTCGGCGTCGGCGCCGAACCGGGCGGCGTCCCGGGAGCGCCGCGCGGCGGTGTCCACCACCCCGCTGACGGCCGCCGCGACCAGCAGGAACACCGCGAGCGCGATCAGGTTCTCGTGCTGGGCGATGGTGAGGGTGTGCAGCGGCGGCGTGAAGTAGAAGTTCAGCAGCAGGGAGCCCGCCACGGCGGCCAGCAGCGCGGGCCACAGCCCGCCGGCGAGCGCGACCGCGACGACCGCGGCGAGGAAGAACATGATCTGGGAGGGCAGCGAGAACGAGCCGCGCAGCTCCGTGAGCGCGAAGGTGAGCAGCGGCAGGCCGAGGACGGCGAGCGCGTAGCCGGCGAGGCGGCGCCGCAGCGGCAGGTTCGGGCCGCCGTCCTTCGGCCGGCGCAGGCTCCGGTGCGCCTGCTCGTGGGTGACCATGTGCACGTCGATCGGGCCGGACAGCGCGGTGGTGGTGACGCCGACGCCGGGCAGCAGCGCCCGCGACAGGCGGCTGCGCCGCGACACGCCCATGACGAGCTGCGTGGCGTTCACCGCGCTCGCGAACTCCAGGAGCGCGCGCGGCACGTCGTCGCCGACGACCTGGTGGTAGGTGCCGCCGAGGCCCTCGACGAGGTCGCGCTGGCGGGCGAGCAGCGCCGGTCCCGCGCCGGCGAGGCCGTCGCCGCGGGTGACGTGGACGGCGAGCAGGTCGGCGCCCTTGGTGCGGTCGGCGATGCGGGCGGCGCGGCGGATGAGGGTGTCGCCCTCGGGCCCGCCGGTGAGCGCGACGACGACGCGCTCGCGGGCCTCCCACGTCCGGTCGATGCCGTGGTCGGCGCGGTACCGGTCGAGCTGCTCGTCGACCTTGCCCGCCAGCCAGAGCAGCGCCAGCTCGCGCAGCGCGGTGAGGTTGCCGACGCGGAAGTAGTTCGACAGCGCCGCGTCCACCTTCTCGGGCGCGTAGACGTTGCCGTGCGCCATCCGGCGGCGCAGCGCCTCCGGCGCCATGTCGACCAGCTCCACCTGGTCGGCGCGGCGGACCACCTCGTCGGGGAGCGTCTCGCGCTGCGCCACCCCGGTGATCTCCTCGACGACATCGTTGACCGACTCCAGGTGCTGGACGTTGACCGTGGTGATCACGTCGATGCCGGCGTCGAGGATCCGCTCGACGTCCTGCCAGCGCTTGGCGTCGCGGCTGCCCGGGACGTTGGTGTGCGCCAGCTCGTCGATCAGCGCGACCGCCGGGGCCCGGTCGATCACGGCCTGCGCGTCCAGCTCGGTGAAGCCCGCGCCGCGATGGGTCAGGGTGCGGCGCGGGACGATCTCCAGGCCGTCCAGCAGCGCGGCGGTGCGCGGCCGGCCGTGCGTCTCGACGTAGCCCACGACGACGTCGGTGCCGCGCTCCAGCCGCCGCCTGCCCTCGCAGAGCATCGCGTAGGTCTTGCCCACGCCGGGAGCCGCCCCGAGGTAGACGCGGAGCCGCCCCCTGCCCATGGCCTGCCTCCCCTTCTCGGCCCGGACCGTGGCCGCATCGTCGCGCGGCCGTGCGCCGGCGGCGGCGCGTCCGGCCCTGCCACCACGGTATTCGGACGGCACAGCGGTATTCGGACGGGAACGGCGTCTTGACGCGTTCCCTACGCCGCCGCCCCCGATCTTCACGCGTTCGACACGCCGCCGCGCCCGGCTCCGGCCAGGCGCGCCGCGCGCGGCCCCCGCGAGGGGTAGGCTCGCGGCACCGAGCCGGTGACGAGGCGTGAGGGAACCGTCCAGTGAGCGTGATCAACGTCGGCCAGTCCATCGTCCTCGGCGTCGTCGAGGGCCTCACCGAGTTCCTGCCGGTGTCCTCCACCGGGCACCTGAAGATCGCCGAAGGGCTCATGGACGTCCCGGTCGACGACAAGGGCGTCGTCGGGTTCACCGCCGTCATCCAGGTCGGCGCCATCGCCGCCGTCCTGGTCTACTTCTTCTCCGACATCGTCCGGATCGTCGGGGCCTGGTTCAAGGGCCTGGCGAACAAGGAGGAGCGGTACCACCACGACTACAAGTTCGCGTGGTGGGTCATCTTCGCCACCATCCCCGTCGTCATCGTCGGGGTCGCCGCCAAGCCGCTCATCGAGGGGCCGCTCGCCTCGCTGTGGGTGGTGGCCGGCTCGCTGATCGTCGGCAGCGTCGTGATGTGGCTCGCCGACCGGTACGGCCGCAACAAGCGCGGCGAGGACGACACCGGCTTCTGGGACGCGATGCTCGTCGGCTCCTCGCAGATCCTCGCGCTGCTGTTCCCCGGCTTCTCGCGGTCCGGCGCGACGATCTCGACGGGCCTGCTGCTGAACCTCGACCGCCTCGCCGCCACCCGCCTGTCGTTCTTCATGGGCATCCCCGCGCTGACCGGCGCCGGCCTGTACGAGCTGCCCGGCGCCCTCGGGTCCGGGGAGAGCGCGCTGCCGCTCGCGATCGGCACCGCGGTGTCGTTCGTCGTCGCCTACGCCTCGATCGCCTGGCTGCTGCGGTTCGTCGCGCGGCACACGTTCACCGCGTTCGTGGTGTACCGGGTCGCGGTCGGCCTGCTGCTGTTCGGGCTGCTCGGGGCCGGCACGCTGAACGGCTGACCGGCGCCCGCGGGGACGTTCCGGGACCGCGGCGGGGCGCCCGCCGCCCCGGCGGTGCCATGGGGCAGACTGGCACGGTCCGCACGGCCGGCTCGCGGACCGCGCGACCGACCGTGTCCCCATCCGCATACGGAGCGTTGCGCACCCATGACAGACCAGATGCAGGCCGGGACCGTCTCGATCACCGGCCACGAGGGCGCCGAGCTCGAGGCGTACCTGGCCCGCCCGCTCGGCGACCGGCCGCGCGGCGGCGTGGTCGTGATCCACCACCTGCCCGGCTACGACGAGGGCACCAAGCAGATCACCCGCACCTTCGCCGCGCGGGGCTACGCGGCGATCTGCCCGAACCTGTACTCGCGGGAGGGCAGGGACGTCGCGCCCGACGACCAGGCCGCCGCCGCCCGCGCGAAGGGCGGCGTGCCCGACGAGCAGCTCGTCGGGGACGTCGCCGGCGCCGCCGCGCACCTCAACGGCCTGGAGGGCGCCAACGGCAGGGTCGGCGTGATCGGGTACTGCTCGGGCGGGCGGCAGTCGTTCCTCGCGGCGGTGTCGCTGGACCTCGACGCCGCCGTGGACTGCTACGGCGCGTTCGTGGTGAAGGAGCCGCCGGCGGACTTCCCGCTGAAGGCCGCTCCGCTGATCTCGCGGGCCGCCGACCTGTCCTGCCCGCTGCTCGGGCTGTTCGGCGAGGACGACCAGTTCCCCGCGCCGGACGAGGTCGCCGAGCTGGACGCGGAGCTGACGCGGCTCGGCAAGGAGCACGAGTTCCACAGCTACCCGGGCGCCGGGCACGCGTTCTTCTCCGTCGAGCGGACCTCCTACCGGCCCGAGGCCGCCGTCGACGGCTGGAAGCGCATCTTCGACTTCTTCGGCCGGCACCTCGCGTCCTGAGGGAGGACACCCGCATGTGCACCTACCAGACCCACAAGGTCGAGCTGGCCGGGGCCGCCAAGGGCGCGTCCGGCTGGTTCACGCTGACGGACGGGGCGGTCTACGTCGACCACCCGTTCCACTCGACGAACGAGCACACGCTGAACATCGACTTCACGAACCCGTCCGAGGGGCCGTCCGCGCGGGTCGCGGTGGAGCTGACCGAGGAGGCGGCGCTCGCGCTCGTCGAGGCCATCCAGAAGGCCCTCGCCTCCGCCCCGCCCGGCATGGCCTCCGCCGCCGGGCGGCGCACCGCCTGAGCCCGCCCCGGGTCCCCCCGGGGCGGGCGCGCATCCGGCTCGGGGCGGCCCGGCCGGTCTATTTCAGGTTAAACCAGTAGGAATAGTTGCATAGTGCCGCCCCGGCGTGTTCTCATACCGGCATGCGCCTCCGGCCCCGCCTCGTCCGCCGCCGCCACGTGGACCTGCTCCGCGTCACGGCCGCGGGCTGTCCGGCCTGACGACCCGCCCGCGGCTCCGCCCCGCGGAGCCCGCCCGTCCCGTCCCCCAGGTCCGGCGCCCACCCCAGGGCACGAGCCGGCCGCTCGCCCGAGGAACACACCTTTCCCATGCTCAGAGAACCCCTGCCCGGAAGACCCCTCGTCCGGATCACCGCCGCCGCGGCCGGCCTCGCGCTCGCCGCGGCGGGGTGCGGGACGTCCGCGCGCGGCGACACCGGCACCGTCAAGATCGGCTACTTCCAGGGCGCGGTCGCCGGCCCCGAGGCGATCGTCGCCGCGAACGGCGACCTGGCGGGCAAGGTGCCCGCCAAGATCCGGCTGCAGCCGATCGACAGCGGCGTCGCCGGGATGGCGCAGCTGCGCGCGGGCGCGTTCCCGTTCGTCTCCGGCGTCGGGAACCCGCCGTTCACCGGCGCCTTCACCAGCGGGACCGACGTGAAGGCCGTCTACGTCGAGAGCATCGACGCCTCCGGCCTGGCCGTCAACGACAAGATCAAGGCGCCGGGCGACCTGCGGAAGGTCGGCGTGCTCGTCGGCTCCACGCTGGACTTCCAGCTGCGCGGCTGGCTGAAGTCGCAGGGCCTGACCTCGAAGGTGCAGATCGCGAGCTTCGCCAGCGAGGCCGCCGAGGCCGCCGCCTGGAAGGCCGGAAAGATCGACTCGGTCTACATCAGCCGGTCGTTCCTGCTGGAGCTGCAGAAGCACAAGGCCCGCGTCCTGGTCGGCTCCGCCGACATCGCCAAGCTCGGCTTCGCGGCCGTCAACATGCTCGCGGTGTCCTCGGCCTACGCCAAGCAGCACGCCGACGTGGTGCAGGCGCTCGTCTGCCAGATCTCCAAGGCGGAGACGCTCGTGAAGGGCCCGCAGGCCGACAAGTACATCACCCCGGCGTCGAAGTTCATCGGCGTCGCACCGGCGGACGCCATCGCCGCGACCAAGAGCTACCCCTACATCCCCGCGTCGGAGGAGACCGGGTGGCTCAAGGGGCCGGACGGGACGTCCGCGAGCGGCAGGCTCGCCCAGAACTTCAAGCTCACCGCGGACTTCCTCGTGACGCAGGGCCGGGCGAAGAGCGTCCCGGACACCGCGGAGATCGCCCGGCACATCGATCCGGCCTTCTGGGACAAGGCCCAGTCGGGAGGGTGCAAATGAGCACGACCGAGACCGAGGCGGCGGTCGCCGAGCCCGCCGCCGACGAGCCCACCGGGGTGCGGCTGCGCGACGTCCGCAAGACGTTCAGCCGGCGCCGCCGCCCCGGCCGTCCCGCGCTGGACGGCGTGACCCTCGACGTGCGGCCGGGCGAGTTCCTGTGCCTGCTCGGGCCGTCCGGCTGCGGGAAGTCGACGCTGCTGAACATCCTCGCCGGGTTCACCGCCGCCGACTCCGGCGAGGTGCTGGTCGGCGGCCGGCCCGTCACCGGGCCCGGCCACGACCGGGGCGTGCTGTTCCAGACGCCGAACCTCTTCCCGTGGCTGACGACCTGGCAGAACGTCCTGTACGGGCCGAAGGCGCGCGGCGCGCTGACCCCGCGGGTCCGCGAGGACGCCGAGCGGCTGCTGGAGACCGTCGGGCTCGCCGACGCCCGCGACGCCTACCCGCACGAGCTGTCCGGCGGCATGCGGCACCGGGCCGCGTTCGCCCGGGTGCTGGTCAACCGGCCCGGCGTGCTGCTGATGGACGAGCCGTTCGGCGCGCTGGACGCCATCACCCGCGCCGCCATGCAGCGCTTCCTGCTGGAGCTGTGGCAGCGGCACCGCACCACGATCGTCTTCGTCACGCACGACGTCGAGGAGGCGGCCCTGCTCGGCGACCGGGTCTGCGTGCTGTCGGCGCCGCCCGGCGGCACCAAGGACGTCATCGACATCGAACTGCCGCGCCCCCGCGCCTACGAGGACACCGAGACGCTCGCGTTCGTGAACGCCAAGCGGCGCATCAGGGAGGTGCTGGAGCGATGACGACGACGACCGAGGCACCGGCGGCGGCCGCCGCCGCGGCGGGCGCAGCGCCCGGACCGTCGCGGTCGTGGCGGCGGCTGTGGACCGGCGCCGGCGCGATCGCCCTCGCGCTGCTGGTCTGGGAGGTCGCCGCGCTGGTCATCGGCGACTCCGTGACGCTGCCGACCGTCACCGAGACCGCCCGGACGCTCGCCGAGTACCTCCGCAAGCCGTACCCGGAGGTGCAGGGCAAGACGCTGGTCGCGGACGCGCTGATCAGCACCGGGCGGATCCTCGCCGGGTTCCTGCTCGGCACGGCCGCCGGGCTGGTGCTCGGCGCGTCCATGGCCGGGGTCCGGGTGATCCGCGAGCTGGCCGACCCGCTCATCGCGATCATGCGCCCGCTGCCGCCGATCGCCTTCATCCCGCTGCTGGTGGTCTGGTTCGGGATCGGCGAGACCTCGAAGATCGCGCTGATCTTCTTCGGGGTGCTGCCGATCGTGACGGTCGCGACGCTCGGCGCGCTCGACGCCGTCCCGCCCGACCTGCTGAACGCCAGCCGCAGCCTCGGCGCCTCGCAGCTGCACACCATGCTGCACGTGCGGCTGCGCGCCGCCGTACCGGGCGTCATCACCGGGATGCGGATCGCGATGGGCGGCGCGTGGACCGCCATCATCGCCGCCGAGATGATCGCCGCCACCGGCGGCGTCGGCTACCTCATCCTGCAGGCCGGCAACTACCTCCAGACGCCGCTGATCTTCAGCGGGATCGCCGAGATCGCCGTGCTCGGCTTCGCCTTCGACGGCCTGCTGCGGCTGCTGCTGCGGCTCGCCGACCCCACCGTCCGCCGCTAGAAAGGGCCCGCATCATGACCGAATTCCGTCGCATCGGCGGCCGCATCGGCGCCGAGTACACCGGGGCCGACCCGAACGACCTGCCCTTCGAGGAGGTCAACGACGCGCTGCTCGCGCACAAGGTGCTGGTGTTCCGCGGCGCCGGCCTCGACGACGAGGGCCAGCTCCGCTTCGCCTCCCGGTTCGGGGAGCTGACCAGGGCGCACCCGACCGTCCCGTCCGTGGACGGGCAGCCCGACATCCTCCCGGTGAACGGCGAGGAGGGCATCCGGTCCAACAACTGGCACACCGACGTCACCTTCGTCCGGACGCCGCCGAAGCTCAGCACGCTGCGCGCCCTGGTCGTCCCGCCGTACGGCGGCAACACGCTCATCGCCAACTCCGCCGCCGCCTACCGCGACCTGCCGGACCAGCTGCGGGACTTCGCCGACCGGCTGTGGGCCGTGCACACCAACGACTACGACTACGCGGTGCCGCGCAGCAACACCGAGAAGGCGCTGGAGTACCGCAAGGTCTTCACCGCGCGCCGCTACCGGACCGCCCACCCGGTGGTGCGGGTGCACCCGGAGACGGGCGAGCGCGGCCTGTTCATCGGCGGGTTCGCGCAGGAGATCGTGGGGCTGTCCGGCACCGAGTCGCGGGACATCCTGCGGCTGCTGCAGCGGTACGTGACCCGTCCGGAGAACATCGTGCGGGTGGCGTGGAACCCCGGCGACCTCGTGCTGTTCGACAACCGCATCACCCAGCACTACGCGCCCGACGACTACGGCGACCTGCCGCGCGTGCTGCACCGCGTCACCGTCGCGGGCGACGTGCCCGTGGGCGTGGACGGCGGGTCCAGCCGCATCATCGAAGGCGACGACGCCGGGCACTACACCCCGGCCGCGGAGGCCGCCGCGGCGTAGCGCTCCCGGCCGGTCAGGCCCGGCGGTCCCGGACGGGACCGCCGGGCCTTTTCCGTAAGGCCGCCTGTACGCGCTCGGTTACATGCTGTTACCCCGAGGGAAGGTCGCTGCCTGTTGTAGTCGCCCTGAAGCTGTGAGTAACTGGTCACGGCCGACCACGCCATGATCCAGCGAGGGGAACGACGATGGACGACTGCAGCGTTGCCCGCCGACCCGGCCGCGGGACGGGCGGGCCGGCGCCCGAGGCAGGGGCGGAGGCCGGGCCCGACACCGCGCCCGACGCCGCGCCCGTGGCCGGGGCCGAGCGCGCGGCGGCCGAGCGGGTGAGCCGGCTGCTGTCCGGGCCGAGCGGCCTCGGCACGTCGGCGGCGCGCATCCTGGACGCACTCCGCACCGTCCCGCCCGCGACGGACGCGCCCTCTCCGGACGCGCTCCCTCTGGACACCCCCGTGGACGGCGCCCCGGCCCCGGCCGCGCCCGACACGAACACCCTGGACCCGAGCGCACTGGATCCGGGCGCACTGGACCCGGGCGTGCCGGAGGCCGCGCTCCCGGTCCTGCCGACGCTCCTGCCGAGCCCGACGCGCAAGGGCGGCCACTTCTCGCCGGGCTACGCCGAACGCGCGTGGGGCGACGGCTCCTTCCCGCCGCTGTACTGCCCGCTGACGGCCCGGATCGACGACGACCTGGCGCTCGTGGTCAACGACCGGCTCGTCGAGTGGGCCGACGAGGTCGGGATCTACGCCGACCAGCTCGGCAAGTTCCGCGACACGGGGTTCGGGCGGCTCGCGGTCCTCGCCCATCCCGAGACCGACGACGTCGACCCGCTGCTGCTCGCCGCCAAGATGAACGCCGCGTGGTGGGCGTGCGACGACTACTACGCCGACGAGAGCGACCTCGGCGCCATCCCCACCGAACTGCCGCCGCGGCTGGCGCTGGTGATGTCGGCGATGGACCCGCCGCCGGACGCGGGCAAGTACACCGACCAGGTCGAGGAGGCCGTGCGGTCCGACCCCGTCCTCGTCGCGCTGCGCTCCGCCACCGGCCACCTCAAGCGCCACGCCGGGCCGTCGCAGCTCATGCGCGTCCTCAACACCACGTTCCAGATGTACGTCAGCTGGACGGCGTACGCGGCGTGGCGGCATCTCGGCCAGTTGCCCCCGGTGTGGCGGTACCTCGCCGCGCGCCAGCACGACAGCTTCTACACGTCCATGACGCTGATCGACATCGTCGGCGGCTACCAGCTGGACGCGAACCTGTTCTACGAGCCCCGCGTGCACCGCGCGGTGATGCAGGCGGGTACCGCCTCGGTCATCGTCAACGACCTGCACTCGGTGGAGCGGGAGGCCGCCGACGACCTGCCCGACTGCAACGTGGTGCTGCTGATCGCCGAGGAGGAGGGCTGCTCCGTCGAGGAGGCGGTCCGGACGGCCGTGGCGATGCACAACGACTTCGTCCGCGGGTTCGAGGACAGCCAGCGGGAGCTGGCCTCGGTCCCGTCCGCCGAGCTGCAGCGGTTCCTGCTCGGCGTGCAGAGCTGGATGGCCGGCTGCCTGGAGTGGCACGGCGCGTCCGACCGCTACAAGTGACGACCCCCACCCCGATGACCCGAACCCCACGAAAGGATCACCGGACATGACCGCAACCCAGGACTCCCCGGTCCTCGGCAGCCTTTACCAGCACTCCGTCGCCGAGTACTGGAACGCCGAGCGCAACCCGGTCAACCTCCGGCTCGGCGAGGTGGACGGGATCTACCACCACCACTACGGCATCGGCCCGGTCGACTGGACGGTCCTCGACGGCCCGGCCGAGACCCGCGAGCAGCGGACCATCGCCGAGCTGCACCGGCTGGAGTGCGCCCAGGCCGACCTGCTCATGAGCCACCTCGGCCCGATCAAGCCGGCCGACCGGCTGATGGACGCCGGGTCCGGGCGCGGCGGGTCGAGCCTGGTGGCCCACGAGCGGTTCGGCTGCCGGGTCGACGGGGTGTCGATCTCGGAGTCGCAGGTCGCGTTCGCCAACGACCAGGCCGAGCGGCGCGGCGTCGCCGGCAAGGTCCGCTTCCACTTCAAGAACATGCTCGACACGGGCTTCGAGACCGGGGCGTTCCAGGCGATCTGGAACAACGAGAGCACCATGTACGTGGAGCTGGGCCTGCTGTTCGCCGAGCACGCCCGGCTGCTGAGGCGCGGCGGCCGGTACGTGACCATCACCGGCTGCTACAACGACGCCTACGGCCTGCCGTCGCGGGCCGTCAGCGAGATCAACGCGCACTACATCTGCGACATCCACCCGCGCAGCACCTACTTCCGGGAGATGGCGGCGAACCGGCTCGTCCCGGTGAGCGTCGTCGACCTCACCTCGGCGACGATCCCGTACTGGGAGCTGCGCGCGAAGTCGACGCTGGCGACCGGCATCGAGCAGGCGTTCCTGGACGCCTACAAGGGCGGCAGCTTCCAGTACCTGCTGATCGCCGCCGACCGGGTCTAGGCGGCCCGGCTCCGGGCGGCCGGGGCTGGGCGACCGGGTCCGGGCGGCCGGGGCTGGGCGACCGGGTCCGGGAAGGGCGTGCCGCGGCCCGCCGGTGGGAGGCACCGGCGGGCCGCGGGGTCCTGTTCCAGACGGTCCGGCGGGCGTCAGCTCGCCAGGAAGGTGCGGACGGAGTTCAGCACCACCGTGTCGGTGAGGTAGGTGAGGTGGTTCTCGCACGCCACGTAGTTGTTGGTGGCGCCGCTGAGCATGGTGCTGGTGTAGGGGTTGATGACGCCGTCGCACGGCGAGTACCAGGTGGCGTACTTGGTGTCGCCGGGCGTCTCGTCACCGGAGGCCAGCGTCTGGATGAACGACGAGCCGGGCGACATCTGCTGGCAGGTCGTGTAGATCAGGCAGGCGTAGGCGGCCGTGGTGCCGTGGTTGGCGCCCGCGAGGGAGGCGAGGTGCCTGACGTACTGCTGCCCCCCGAGCTCCTTGATGTACCACCAGCTGACGAGCCCGCCCATCGAGTGGTTCACGATGTCGACCTGCGACGAGCCGGTCTGCGCCCGCACCTGGTTCACGTAGGAGGCCAGGCTCGCGGCGTTGGTCTTGTTGTCGCCGTAGGAGTTGTAGTTGAACGCGAACATCTCGTTGCTGCTGTAGCCGGCCGCGGCGAACACCGCCTCCGCGGTGACCCAGTTGGACGCGTTTCCGGTGTAGCCGTGGACGAACACCACGGGCGTGTGCCCGGCCGCGTGCGCGGGCGCGCTCACGCCGACGACGGCACCGAGCACGGTGACCGCCGCGGTCAGGAGAGTGCCGAGAATCCGGCGCATCTGCTCCTCCTCGGGGGTGGGGGTGTTTCGTCACCGAGTGTCGGTGCCGTCGCCGGTCACCGCATCGGCGAAATCACCGGTCTCGCGCGTCCGGCGCCTGCTCGCGCTGGAACGTCGAGTAGAGCCACCAGAGCGACGGCAGGAGCAGCAGCGCGCCGACGCCGAGGGAGGCGAGGCTCGCGACGAGGACGGAACCGGTGGCCGCGGCCTCGTCCAGGTCGACGCCGGGCAGCAGGTGCGGGTACTGGCCGACGCCCCACCCCCACAGCAGGCCGACGACGGCGAGGGCGGCGGTGGCGCGGACGGCGACGTACGCGCGCCGCCACAGCAGGACCATCGACGCGAGCCCGGCCGCGATCGACACCACGAGCAGCGGCAGCCCGCGCCCGGAGGTCAGCCCGGTGAACAGCCGCGGCGCGTCGGCGTGCAGGACGGCGAGGCCGCCGCCCGACAGGACGCCGACCACCGCGCCGGCGGCCAGCGCCCGCCGCCGGAACCGCTCGGACAGCTCGGGGTGCCCGCCGCGCTCGGCGTCCCGGGTGAGGTAGACGGCGGCGAGGTAGGCGGCGACGCCGACCGCGAGGCCGCCGGTGATCAGCGAGGTCGGGTTGACCCAGCTGGTCACGAGGCCGCCCTTCGCCAGCCCCGGCGGGACGCGGAAGGAGGCGATCGCGCCGGCCACCGTGCCGAGGAAGAACGGCGTGACGAGCGAGGAGAACGCGAACGTGGCGCCGAACAGCCGCTGCTGCCACAGCGCCGTGCTGGCCTTGCGGAACGCGAACGCGGCGCCGCGCGCGATGATGCCGAGCGCGGCGAGCGTCAGCGGGATGTAGAGGGTGGAGGCGAGCGCCGCGAACACCGGCGGCAGGCCCGTCCAGGTGACGACCAGGACGAAGATCAGCCACACGTGGTTGGTCTCCCACACCGGGCCGATGGAGTGCTCGATCAGGGACCGCTGCGGCCGGCCGCGCTCGCTGCCGCCGGCGATCAGGTCCCAGACGCCGCCGCCGAAGTCGGCGCCGGCGAACAGCACGTAGGCGCTGAGGCCGATCCACAGCACGGCGAGGAGGATCTCGGCCGCCACGGGTCAGACCACCGTGAACCCGGTGACGTCCTGCTCCTGCGGCGCGATCGGCACGGGCGCGTCCCGGGCCAGGCGCCGCAGCACGTACACCGACGCGACCGTGAGCACGGCGTAGACGGCGCCGACCAGGGCGGCGCCCCAGACCAGGCCGGGCGCCGGGTTGACGGCGTCGGCCGTGCGCAGGACCCCGTACACGCTCCACGGCTGCCGTCCGACCTCCGTGACCGTCCACCCGGCTTCGAGGGCGCCGACGGCGGCGACGCCCGACACCGAGGTGGCGACCAGGAACCAGCGGGTGCGGGGCATGTCGCGGCGGCGCCACCAGTACAGGGCGAGCCAGAGCGCCAGCAGCAGCATCGCGGAACCGAGGCCGACCATCACCTCGAAACCCCAGTGCACGATGTTCACGGGCGGGCGGTCCGCGGGCGGCACCGAGTTCAGGCCGACGATCTCGGCGTCCGGGTCGGCGTGCGCCAGCAGCGACAGCCCGCGCGGGATCCCGATCCCGTAGCGCAGCTCGCCGTCGACCGCGACGCCGGCGATGTGCAGCGGGACGCCGCGCGCGGTCTCGAACACGCCCTCCATCGCGGCCAGCTTGATCGGCTGGTGGTCGGCGACGAACCGCGCCGACCAGTCGCCCACGACGATCTGCGGCAGCGCGACGGCGGCGGCGACGGTGAAGGGCAGCAGCAGGCCGAGCCGGTGGTAGCGGTCGCGGCGCCCGCGCAGCATCGCCACCGCGTACACCGACGCCATGCCGAACCCGGCGACCATGAACGCGGCGAGGATCATGTGGACGGTCTGCGACGGGAACGACGGGTTGAACATCGCCTGCCAGGGACGCACCTCCACGACGCGGCCGTTCTCGGTGCGGAACCCGACGGGCGCCTGCATCCACGCGTTCGCGGTCACCACGAAGAACGCGCTGAGCACGCCGGCGACGACGATCGGCACGCCGGACAGCAGGTGCTTCACCGGGCTCAGCCGGTCCCACGCGTACAGGTACACGCCGAGGAAGATCGCCTCGATGAAGAACGCGATGCCCTCCAGCGAGAACGGCAGCCCGATGACCTGCCCGTAGACGCCCATCATGCCGGGCCACAGCAGGCCCATCTCGAACGACAGGATCGTCCCGGACACCGCGCCGACGGCGAACAGCACGCCCATCGCGCGGCCCCACCGGCGCGCGAGCAGCCGGTAGTTCGCGTCGCCGGTGCGGTGGCCGCGCCACTCGGCGATCAAGGCGATGGCGGGCATGCCGACGCCGAGGCAGGCGAGCACGATGTGCCAGCCGAGCGAGACGGCCATCTGGGTCCGCGCGGCGACGAGGTCGCCCGGTGTCGCGGCGGCCGCCAGCTGCCCCGTCACGGTCACGTGCCGCTCCCCTCGGATGCCGTTCGCGCGGTGTCCGGCGGGGTCGTACCCGGGCGCCGCGGGGCGACGCGGCGGCCGGGACGATCATGGGCGGCCGTTGACCATTCCGGGTGTCAGCCCTGGTCGCGGCGGGCGCGGGCGCGGCGCTTGCCCTCGTGCATCGCCTGGACGCGGGCGATGGGGATGGTGTGGCCCTCCTCGACGAGGTCGGCGGGCAGGGGGCGCGCGGCGGGCATCAGCTCCGCCCAGGGGTCGCGGTCGGCGAGCAGCTCCGCCGCCGTCCGGATGGTGAAGGCGCGCGGGTCGGCGGCGTCGAGCTCGTCCCACGGGACGGGGAAGGACACCGTCGTGCCGGGCCTGATCCGGGGGCTGTAGGCGGCGGCGACGGTCGCGCCGCCCGCTCTGGTCGAGTCGAGGAACACCTTGCCGGCGCGGTCCTCGCGGATGAACGCCGTGGTGGCGAGGCCGGGGTCGAGGCGTTCGGCGCGGGCGGCGAGCGCGCGGGTCGCCGCCGCGGCGTCGTCGGCGGCGGTGCGGCCGTCGAGCGGGACGAACACGTGCACGCCCTTGGACCCGCTGGTCTTCACGGCGCCGTCGAGCCCGCAGTCGGCGAGCGCGCGCCGCACCAGGTGCGCGGCGCCGACCGCGGCGGAGAACGGGCCCCCGTCCGGCGGGTCGATGTCCATCACCAGGTGGGTGGGGCGACCGGGGTCGGCGGCGGTGGCGAGCGGCGGGTGGTACTCCACCGCGCGCTGGTTGGCGAACCACAGGAGGGTCCGGCGGTCGTCGCAGAGCGCGTAGGACACCTCCCGCCGCGACGTCTCGGCCCACACCGTGACCCGGCGCACCCAGGGCGGCGTGTACTTGGGGAGATTCTTCTGCATGAACGGCTTCTGGCCGCGCAGCACGCGGATGACGGACAGCGGGCGGCCCTCCAGCTTCGGGACGAGCAGCCCGGCGACGGCGTCGAGGTAGTCGACCAGATCGCGCTTGGTCGCGTCGGCGCCGTCGAACAGCGGCTGGTCGAGGTTGGTCAGCCGGACCCCGTCGCGCTCCTCTTCCGTGCTCACGCCCCCACCTTCGCACGCGCCTCCGACAGGCCGTTCGGGTAGCGTCGGAGCGTGTACATACCCGCACATTTCTCGGCCGGTGACGCCGAGGTCCGGGCGCTGCTCGACGGCTGCGGCGCGGCCGACCTCGTCACGAGCACGCCGCGCGGCCTCGTCGCCACGTTCCTTCCCGTCCTGTACGACCCGGACGCGGGCGAGCACGGCGCGCTGCTCGCGCACGTCGCCCGCAACAACGACCAGTGGAGCGCGCCCGCGCAGGGCGAGTCGCTGTTCATCGTGCACGGTCCCGACGCGTACGTGACGCCGTCGTGGTACGCGTCCAAGGCCGAGCACGGGCGGGTCGTGCCGACGTGGAACTACCTCACCGCGCACGTGTACGGGCGGCTGGTCGTCCACGACGACCCGGCGTGGCTGGAGTCGCTGGTGCGGCGGCTCACCGACAGGCACGAGGCGGGCCGTCCCGCCCCTTGGTCGGTGGACGACGCGCCGCCGGAGTACATCGCCGGGCAGCTGCGCGCGATCGTCGGGCTGGAGCTCGTCATCACCCGGATCGAGGCGAAGGCGAAGCTGAGCCAGAACCGGCCGGCGGCCGACCGGGACGGCGTCGCCGCCGGGTACCTCGCCGAGGGCGACCCGGCCATGGCCGAGGCCGTGCGCGCGGCCGCGAGGCCGGACGCGCCGGAGCGGTGAACGCCCGCACGGTCAGCCCGGTGCTCGTCGGCCGCGAGCGCGAGTCCGCCGCGCTCGACGCCGCCTTCCGCGACGCCCGCGCCGGGACTCCGTCGGCGGTGCTGCTCGGCGGGGAGGCCGGGGTCGGCAAGACCCGGCTGGTCGGCGAGTTCGGCGCGCGCGCCCGCGCGGAAGGTGCGCGGGTCCTGGTCGGCGGCTGCCTGGAGCTCGGCACCGAGGGGTTGCCGTTCGCGCCGTTCACCGCGGCGCTGCGCGGGCTCGTCCGCGACGTCGGCGTGGACGGGGTGCGCGGCCTGCTGCCCGCGGGCGCGGGCGACGGGCTGGGCCGGCTGCTGCCCGACTTCGGCGACGCCGACGCGGGCGCGTTCACCGGCGAGTCCCGGGCCCGGCTGTTCGAGCTGGTGCTGACGCTGCTGGAGCGGCTCGCGGCGTCCGGTCCGGTGGTGCTGGTCGTCGAGGACGCGCACTGGGCGGACGCCTCGACCCGCGACCTGCTGACGTTCCTCGTCCGCAACCTGGGCGCCGGGGACGCGCTGCTGATCGTCGTCACGTACCGGACCGACGAGCTGCACCGCGCGCATCCGCTGCGCCCGGTCCTCATCGAGCTGGAGCGCGTCGAGCACGTCGCCCGCGTCGAGGTCGGGCGGCTCGGCCGGGACGCGGTCGGCGAGCTGGTGCGCGGCATCCTCGGCGCGGACCCGCCGGCCGGCACGCTCGCGGACGTGTTCGAGCGCAGCGAGGGCAACCCGCTGTTCGTCGAGGCGCTGGTCGGGTCGGGCGCCGGCCGGGACCTGCCGGAGTCGCTGCGCGACCTGCTGCTCGGCGCCGTCCAGCGGCTGCCGGAGGACACCCAGGAGATCCTGCGGGTGGCGGCGGGCGGCGGCGCGCGGATCGAGCACGAGCTGCTCGCGGCGGTCGCCGGGCTGGACGAGCGGGAGCTGACCCGCGGGCTGCGGCCCGCCGTGGCGGCCAACACGCTGGTGGTGGACGGCGACGGCTACGCGTTCCGGCACGCGCTGATCCGCGAGGCGGTGCACGACGACCTGCTGCCCGGCGAGCGGACGCGGCTGCACGTCCGGTACGCGCGGGTGCTGGAGGAGCACCCGGAGCTGATGCCGGACCGGGCACGGGCGGTGACGCTGGCCCACCACTGGCACGCGGCGCACGACGTCGTCCGGGCGCTGACCGCGGCGTGGCGGGCCGTCGGGGAGACCCGGCGGGCGCTCGCCTACGCGGAGGCGCTGCGGATGGCGTCGCGGGTGCTCGGGCTGTGGGACCGGGTGCCGGACGCGGCGGAGCGCGTCGGCGTCCCGCACGTCCAGGTGATGGAGGAGGCCGTCACGCTGGCCGACCTCGCGGGCGAGCCGGACGTCGGGATCCGGCTGGCGACCGAGGCGCTGCGCGCGGGCGAGGCGGCCGGCGACCCGATGCGGGAGGCGCGGCTGTACGAGCTGCGCGGCATGCTGCGGCTGCGGGCGGGCAGCGACAAGGCGCCCGCGGACCTGCGGGAGGCGGCCCGGCTGGTGCCGGCCGACCCGCCGTCGGCCGAGCGGGCGCGGGTGCTCGCGACGCTCGCCACGAAGATCATCGGCCTGCACGGCACCCGCGCGGAGGCCCTGGACGCGGCGCGCGAGGCGCTGGAGGTCGCGCGGGCCGTCGGGGACACCGAGTCCGAGCTGTCGGTCGAGCTGAACCTGGCCTGGCTCGACCTGTTCGACCAGGACGACCCCGAGGCGTTCTTCGCCCGGATCGGGCGGGTCGCGGCGCGGGCGTCGCAGGTCCGCGCGTTCGAGCCGCTGCTGCGCGCGTTCACCAACCACTCCGACGTGCTGGAGATGTACGGGCGGCACGCGGAGGCCGCCGAGGTGGCCGCCGCGGGCGTCGCCCGGGCGGAGGAGTACGGGCTGGCCCGGTCGGCCGGCGCGTTCCTGTCGATCAACGTGGCGGAGCCGCTGGTGTCGCTCGGCCGCTGGGACGAGGCGCTCGACGTGATCGGGCGGACGCTCCCGCGGACGTCGGCGGGCGTCATCCGGGCGGGGCTGCACCACCTGGCGGGGGCGGTCGAGCTGGCCCGGGGCGACCTCGCCGCCGCCGAGCGGCACGCGGCGGAGCCGCCCGGGCTGATCGCGCGGGGCGCGGCGCGCCGCGCGCAGAACCTGTTCCCGGTGGCCCGGCTGAGCGCGCTGATCGCGCTCGCGCGGGACCGCCCGGCCGAGGCCCTGGACGCGCTCGACCCGATCCTCACCGACGTCGGCCTGCCCGACGAGTCCCGGTACGCGCTGCCGGGGCTGGTGGTCGCGGCCGCCGCCTGCGCGGAGCTGGGCGACACGGGCGCGCTGGCGAAGGTGCGGTCCCGCGTGGAGGGGCTGCGCGTCCACGGGCCGGTGCAGGAGGCGCACCGGCTGACGTTCGAGGCGGAGGCCGCGCGCGCCGAGGGCGTCCTGGACCAGGCGGCGTGGGACGCGGCGGCCGCGGCGTGGGACGCGGCGGCCGCGGCGTGGGACGCGCTGCACCAGCCGTACGGGACGGCGTGCGCGCTGGTCAGGGCCGGGGAGGCCGCGCTCGCGGCCGGGGACCGGGACCGCGCGGGCTCGGCGCTGCGGCGGGCCGCCA
>NZ_JABMCA010000108.1:0-23671 GCF_014706005.1 Actinomadura sp. RB99
ACCAGCAGACGACGGCCGTGGACGGTCAACCGTGCATTAGCGTGGCTCATGAAGACCTCCGAGACGGGTGAAGACGGCTATCTCCACCGCACTCGGAGGTCTTCGCTTTGATCAACCACCAGCCCCGGCGTGTCACCAACCTCACGGCCGAGTACAGCTAGTCGCTCTTCACCTGGAGGCGGGTGATCTGGAAGACGGTGGCCATGCACAGCGCGGCGGCGAGCGCCTGGAACGCGGACGCGGCGACGCCCACGTGCACGTCGAACCGAGCGTCGGCGAGCGTGTCGACGCTGCCGTGCCCGAACATCCGGGCGAGCAGCAGGGCGACCAGCGCGCACGCCCACCAGCCGGCCACGACGAGGCCCGCCGCGTGCCGCTCCGTCGTCCGGTACCGGCCGCTGTTCACCCACACCTCGTAGACCATGCGCGGCGGCAGCCACAGGTTCACCACCGGGCAGAACCAGCCGAACAGCACCCACGCGCGGTGATGCCGGTGCGGCCCCGGCGACTGCCCGTACGCGCGCCACAGCCACGCCAGGTACAGCATCCCGGTGACCGCCGCCATGATCGCGCCGATCAGGAACACGTCCTGGTACGGCGCGAGGGCCTTGTCCGTCACGGACGCGTTGTAGGTGTCATGGGTCGCGTCGTGCAGCGGGCGCGCCATCCGCAGCAGGCTGATCCCCGACCCGAGCGAGACGAACGCGTCGAAGCCCAGCAGCATGAACACCGCCACCCCGACGGCGCGGAAGTCGCGGCGCCGCGCCCAGGCCCCGCATGCCGGGCACCGGGCGACCTCGGACGGGATGATGTCGCCGCATAGCGCACACGGCATGGTTCTCACCTCCGAGGGGCCTTTTTTACCGTTCGCTGCTTCGGATACTACGTATCTTTGACCGCCTTGGACCCGGAAGGGTTCGCGCTCTTCCAGGGGATCTTCAGGAGCGGCCCGCCGCTACCGGCCGAGGACGAGGCGTCCCGTCACATACGTCACGGCGGCGGTCACCAGCAGCCACGCGGCCAGCCGCCGCAGGCCGCCACCGGCCACGAGCCGGGCCGGCCGGAACCCCGTCACCGCCGCCAGCGACCACCACTCCGCGGCCAGCGCGATCGTCGCGTACAGCGACCCGTAGCCGAGCACCGCGAACGTCAGGACGACGCCCGCCGGGGTGACGGTGTGCGCGAACAGCGCCGGGCCCCGCTCCCGGCCGCGCAGCCCGCGGCGCAGCCCCGCGAGGACCACGCCCCAGCCGGCCGCGCACAGGATCCAGATGACCACCACGGTCACGGGGATGCCGTCGATCGACTCCGGTGCCAGTGCCGTTCCCCCGTGCTCCTCCGATGTGCGCGCCGCGGCGCCGTGCCGCCGTCCGGAAGCCGCTAGGCCATCAGGCCAGACTCCCACGCCCACGCGGCGACCTCGACCCGGTTCCGCGCGCCCAGCTTGCGGTGCACGCTGCCGAGGTGCGTCTTCACCGTGGACAGCGACACGAACAGCTCCCCGGCGATCTCCTCGTTCGTGCGGCCGCGCGCGACGAGCCGGATCACCTCCAGCTCCCGCTCCGTCGGCTGCTCGCGGGGCGGCGCGGGCGCGGCGGGCGGGCGCGCCAGGTTCTCCAGCAGCCGGACGGTGATCGACGGCGACACCAGCGCCTCCCCGTTCGCCGCCGCCCGCACCGCCTCGACCAGCAGCGCCGGCCCGCTGTCCTTGAGCAGGAACCCGACCGCGCCGCCGCGCAGCGCCCCGTACACGTACTCGTCCATGTCGAACGTCGTGACGATCACCACCCGCGGCGGGTCCGCCACGTCGGGGCCCGCGACGAGCCGGGTCGCCTCCAGGCCGTCCATCCTCGGCATCCGGATGTCGAACAGGCACACGTCCGGGCGGAGCCGCCGGGCCAGCGCCACGGCCGCGGCGCCGTCGGCCGCCTCCCCGACCACCTCCATGTCGGGCTGCGAGTCGACGATCATCCGGAACCCGGTCCGGACCATCTCCTGGTCGTCGGCGATCAGTACGCGGATGGTCACGGGATCATTTTGCCTTGCTCTCGGCGCCGGGCGGCCGGGCGGCCGCGGGTCACTCCTTCGCGGCGGCGGGGAGGAGCGCGACGACCTCCCAGCCGCCCTCCGGGCGGGGGCCGGCGCGCAGGCGGCCGCCGAGCGCGTCCACCCGCTCGGACAGCCCGGCCAGCCCGAACCCCGAGGACGGCAGCCGCCGGCCCCGGCCCTGCCCGTCGTCGCGGACGCTCACCTCGACCGACCCGCCGGCCGCCCGCGCGACCGCGACCCGGACGGACGCGGCGTCCGCGGCGTGCTTGCGGACGTTGGTCAGCGACTCCTGCACCACCCGGTGCACCGAGGCGGCGACCTCGGGCGGCAGCGGGCCGAGGTCGGGCGCGAGCGCGAGGGTGGCGGGCGGGTCGGCGAACCCGGCGACCAGGTCGCGGAGCCGGCCGAGGTCGCCGACCGGCCGGGTCGCCGCCTCACCCGCCGCCCCGCCCGCCGTGCCCGCCGCGCCCGCCGTCGTGCCCGCGGCGCCGAACGCCTCGCCGTCGGCGGCGCCGGTGTGCTGCGCGTCCCGCAGCAGCCCCACCATCTGCCGCATCGACGTCAGCGCCTCGGTGCCCGCCTTCTCGATCCCGGCGAACATGGTGTCGAGCCGCTCGGGCGACTGCGCGGCGCCCGACCGCGCCGCGAACCGCGCGGCCTGCGCCTGGACGACGATGCCGGTCACGTGGTGGGCGACGAAGTCGTGCAGGTCGCGGGCCAGTTCCAGCCGCTCGTCGCGGCGCGCCGCCGCGAGCGACCGGGCCCGGCGGGCGTCCACCGCGCGCAGGTAGAGCCCGACGCCGAGGGCGACCGCGACCGTGATGCCGAGCGGCGCCGTGAACACCAGCGCGGCGACCGGCGACCAGCGCAGCGGGACGGCCAGCACCGCCGCGCCGAGCAGCACCGCGAGCGGTACGAGCCGGTCCCGGGGCGCCTTCCAGACCACCCGCGCGATGACGATGAGCAGCCCGCCGATCTCGGCGAACACGCCGGGGTTGCTGTGGTGCAGGTCGACGGCGGTGCTGACGTAGAAGGTGCCGAGCAGGGACAGCGCGCCCGCGTCGACCGCCGCGCGGATCCGCCACCGGCCCGGGGCGAGGGCCGCCGCGTTGGCCGCCGCGGCGAACGCGATCAGCCAGATCTGCGGCAGCTCGTGGTGGACCGCGATCAGCCCGGCCAGCAGGTACAGCGAGGCGAAACCGCCGTACGCGATGCGCATGAGGCACCCGCCCACCGAGTGGACGCGGTCCAGCCCCGTTCCCGTATCGCTCACGATTATGCAGGTTACGACCCGGAGCGGATCCTGGGATCGGCCGTTCGGCCGATGGGCTGCCGCCGGGGACCGGACCTGTGCCCGATGTGCGCGCGCCCCCGCCGCGCGCACGCTGGAGCCATGGAACTGATCTACACCCCCCTCATCGTCGTGTTCGCCGTCTTCGTGATCTACGGCGGGCTGGTGATCCCCGTCCGGGAGATCGTCGAGTCGATCCGGGACCGGCGCTCCCGGGGCCCGTCGGACCGCGGCGAGCCCGGCCCCGACGCCGGATCCGACGCCGGAGCCGGCTCGGCGTCCGGTGGCGTCATCGAGCTGCGGTCGGCCGGGGAGCGGCGGAGGGCCGCCGCGTGAGCGAGCCCCGTCCCCTCGCCAGGCCGGAGCCGGTCCTGGCGGGCCGCGGCCTGGTCAAGCGGTTCGGCGCCGCCGTCGCGCTGGACGGCGTCGACCTCGCGGTCGGCCGCGCCGAGGCCGTCGCGATCATGGGTCCGAGCGGGTCCGGCAAGTCCACCCTGCTGCACTGCCTCGCCGGGATCATGCGCCCGGACGCGGGGGAGGTGCACCTGCTCGGGCAGCGCATCGACGCGCTCGGCGAGCGCCGCCGCAGCGCGCTGCGCCGCACCCGGTTCGGGTTCGTGTTCCAGTTCGGGCAGCTGCTCCCCGAGCTGCCCGCCGAGGAGAACGTCGCGCTCCCGCTCATGCTGAACGGCACGCCGCGCCGCGAGGCCGTCAAGGCCGCCCGGAGCTGGCTCGGCCCGCTCGGGCTCGCCGGGATGGAAGGCCGGCGGCCGGGCGAATTGTCCGGCGGGCAGGCGCAGCGGGTCGCGATCGCCCGCGCGCTGGCACCGCGCCCGGCGGTCGTCTTCGCCGACGAGCCGACCGGCGCGCTCGACCAGGCCACCGGCCACGAGACGATGCGGCTGCTGACCGAGGCGACCCGGCACAACGACGCGTCGCTGGTCGTCGTGACGCACGACCCGTCCGTGGCGCGCTGGTGCGACCGGACGGTGCAGGTCCGCGACGGCCGCGTCCAGCAGCCGGTCCCCGGGGCGGTGTGATGCCCGGCACCCTGGACCTCGCCTGGCGGTTGCTGCGCGGCGGGGGCCGCCGCAACCTGCTCGGCTCCGGGCTCACCCTCGCCGCGGTGGCCGTCTCGACGGGCCTGCTGCTGTTCGCGGTGACGGCCAACCTCGCGTTCGCGCAGCGCACCCATGCCGACTCGTGGCGGCACCCCGGCAAGGCGGACGCGGACCCCGTGATGATCGAGGCGCTCGCGACCGACCACGTCCGCGGCGAGCCGATCACCGTCGTGGACCTGGCGGCGCTGAAGCCGGACGCGCCCGCGCCGCCCGGTATGCCGCGCTTCCCGAGGCCGGGGGAGACGTGGACCTCGCCCGCCCTCGCCCGGCTGCTGAAGGACCTGCCGTCCGACCAGCTCGCCGGCCGGTTCCCCGCCCGCGCCGGGACCCTCGGACGGGACGCGCTCGTCCATCCGGGCGAGCTCGTCGCCGTGGTCGGCCACGCCCCCGGCGACCCCGCGATGACGGCGGACCGCGACGGCCTGTCGGGTGTGGAGGGCACCGCCGCGCCCACCCGGATCGCCCGCTACTCCACCGGCGCCACCGCGTTCTCCGGCGTCTACCAGGCGCTCGTCGCGATCGCGTCGGTGCTGATGGTCGTGCCGCTGCTGGTGTTCGGCGGTGCCGCCGCCCGGCTGACCGTCGCGCGCCGCGACCGGCGGCTCGCCGCGCTGCGGCTGGTCGGCGCCACCCCGGGGCAGGTCGTCGCGATCACCACCGCGGAGGCCGTGCTCACCGCGGCGGCGGGCGCGCTGGCAGGGACCGCCCTGTACGCGGCGGCGATCCCGGCGCTCACCCGCATCACCATCGCGGGCGGCGGCTGGTACGCCTCCGACCTGTGGCCGGGCCTCCCCGTCGCCGGGGCGGTGCTCGCGGCGGTGCCCGTCCTCGTCGGTGTCAGCGCGGTCGCCGGGCTGCGCCGCGTCGTGGTGAGCCCGCTCGGCGTCGCCCGGCGCGAGACACCGCCCGCCCTGCGCGCCCTCCGGTTGCTGCTGCTCGGCGCGGTCGTGGTCGCGTTCGGCGCGACGAGCGGCGGGCTCACCGGCCTCGGCCGGCTCGGCCTGGTGATCATGCTGGCGTTCCTGGTGCTGGCGTTCCTCGCGATCAACCTCGCCGGGCCGTGGGTGGTCGCGCTGATCGGCCGGATCACGGTCGGCCTCGCGCGGAGCCCGGCGCGGCTGCTGGCCGGGCGCCGGCTGATGGACGACCCGCGCTCGGCCTGGCGGACGGTCGCCGGCGTCGCGCTGACCGGGTTCGTCGCCGGGTTCCTCGCCCTTCTCGGCGGGGCGTCGTCCGGGACGAAGGCGTCCGGCGAACTGCGGTTGAACGTCCCGCCCGGCCGCGCGGCCGCCGTCGCCGAGCAGGTCAAGGGCAGGCTGGACGGGACCGGCGCGGGCGTCGCGGTGCGGCCGCCCGCCGCCGGGGGCCCCGCGGCGGACACCGCCGTCGTGGCGATCACCGTGCGCGGCGGTGCGGCCGCCGTCGACCGGGCCCGCACGGCGCTCACCGCGGCCGTTCCCGGCCACGTCGCCACCACCCCCGCCGACGAGGAGCGGAGCCGGGACCAGTTGCTCGCCGACCTGAGGACGGGGGCGCTCACCGTGCTGGCCGTGTCGTTCCTCATCGCGATCACCAGCGCGGGCATCACCGGCGCGTCGGCCGTGCTGGACCGGCGGCAGGCCTACGCGATGCTGCGCCTCGCGGGCACCCCGCTGCGGGTGCTGGACCGGGCGCGGCGGCAGGAGACGCTCATCCCGCTCGTGGTGATGGGCGGCGGCTCGCTGGCGACCGGGCTGTTCTTCGCCTCGCCGTTCGCGATCGGGTTCGGCGCGTCCGGGGCGGTGACGCTCACCGCCTTCGTGGCGCTGGGGTTCGGCGGGATCGCCGGCGCGAGCGCGCTGAGCCGGCCGCTGCTCCGCTCGGTCACGACCGACCCCGCGCCCACCCCCGACTAGCCGAATATCTGTTCGAGAAATGTCCGAGGGGGGCTCTAGGTTGGGATGTGACTTAGGGGACAACCTGGGGCGATTGGGAACAGCCGCCGAACCGAGTGGCTTGTGCCTACGTACCTAGGGGTATGTGACAACCGGTGGCCGTCGCACAGGCGCGGGGCCGCCGGGTCAAGGAAGGGGTGTTGGCAGTGAGCGAAGCGACCGGCACATTCCATCTCACCCACCCGCGGCTGGACGGGCCCGCCGAGCGGACCGTCGTGCAGCCGTGGCTCACCGAACTCACCCACGCGACGCTGAACGCCTACGCCGAGGTTCCGCCGGCGCTGGCCGTGATCGAACCCCTGCCCGCCCCGGTGCCCGTCCCGGCGGTCCCCGCCGCGCGGCGCGTCGCCGGCCGGCGCATCGCCCTGGCCGCATGACGAGAAGGCGGCCCGACGAGCGGTGCGGCCTCACGAGCAAAGCCGCGTGACGGGCGAGGCGGCCTGACGGCGGGCGCCTGACGAACCGGCTCCGAAAGGGGGCCGAGGCATCGTGCCTCGGCCCCCTTTCGCATGTCCGCGCGCTGTCGTCTCATATCATGAGATTCAGTTCTCAAAATCTGAGAAGTCGGCGTAGGCTGCGGGCATCGACAGAGAGGTGATTGCGATGTCCGCGAACGCGACCTACACCCACGGCCACCACGCGACCGTGCTGAGCGCGCACCAGTGGCGCACCGTCGAGAACTCCGCCGCGTACCTGGTCCCGCACCTGCGCGCCGGGCTCTCGGTGCTGGACGTCGGCTGCGGCCCGGGCACCATCACCGCCGGCATGGCCGAACTGGTCGCGCCCGGACGCGTCGTCGCCACCGACGCCGCCGAGGTCGTCCTGGCCGAGGCGCGCCGCAACGTCGAGGCCAAGGGCGCGACCAACGTCGAGTTCGCCGTCGCCGACGTCCACGACCTGGACTTCCCCGACGACACCTTCGACGTCGTCCACGCCCACCAGGTCCTGCAGCACATCGCCGACCCCGTCCAGGCCCTGGCCGAGATGCGCCGGGTCGCCAAGCCCGGCGGGATCGTCGCCGCCCGCGAGGCCGACTTCGGCACCATGATCTGGTACCCGGAACCCGAGGCCATGGCCCCCTGGCTGCCCATCTACTACAAGGTGGCGCGCGGCAACGGCGGCGAGCCCGAGGCCGGACGCCGGCTGGTCTCCTGGGCGCGGCGGGCCGGGTTCACCGACGTCACCGCGTCCGCGTCGGCCTGGTGCTACGCCACCCCGGAGGAGCGCGAGTGGTGGAGCGAGTCGTGGGGCGGCCGGATGCGGGACTCGTCCGTCGCGGACAAGGCCGTCGCCGCCGGCCACGCCACCCGCGAGGAACTGCAGCGCATCTATCAAGGCTGGAAGGAGTGGGCCGCCGCCGAGGACGGCTGGTACTCCGTCACGCACGGCGAGATCGTCTGCCGCGCCTGATCCGCGTCCGGGACGCGGCGCCGGGGGCGGCCGCGTCCCGGTCAGGACCGCCCGTCGAGGAACTCCTCGGCCAGCCGCCGGGCGAACCGGGCGTCGGTGCCCGGGATCGAGAAGACGACCCGGAAGTACAGCGGCGCCACCACCCGGTCGATGATCTCCTCGACCGGCGGCGGGTCGGCCTCGCCGCCCGCGCGGGCTGCGGCGACGATCGCCTCCAGGGCGTCGTCGACCTGCCGCAGGCATTCGCGCAGGCCCGCCTTGCGCTCGTCGAGGTCGTCCGCGACCTCCGCGCGGAAGAACGCGATGCCGCCGGGACGCGACAGATGCGCCAGGTCCCACTCGGCGTACGCCGCGAGGTCGGCGCGCAGGTCGCCGGTCGGCGGCGGAGGCGAGTCGGCGTCCAGCTCCTTGGCGGCCACGTCGGCCAGCAGCGCGGGCACGGTGCCCCAGCGCCGGTAGACCGTCGTCGGGTTGACGCCCGCGCGCGCCGCGACCAGCGGGATCGTGACACGGTCGGCGCCGCGCTCGCAGATCAGCTCGGTGACCGCGCGGTGCACCGCGTCCCGGACGCGGGCGCTGCGCCCGCCGGGCCGCGCCGACGCGGGACGGGTGGCGGTGGTCATGACGTCAGGTTAACGCAATATTCTTTGCTTTAGAGCCGGGAGGCGGGTACGGTCTCTTAAAGCCAATAACTTTGCTTTAGGAGTTCGCCGTGACCACCGCCCTCCCGGCCGCCGAACCCGCCGCGCGCCCGCCGCGCCCGCCGGCTTCCCCGCGCCGCCGCCTTCTGGACCCTCGCCGCCACCCTCCTCGCCTTCATGGCCGCGGCCGCGGCACCGTCCCCCCTCTACGTCGTCTACCAGGCCGAATGGAAGTTCTCGGCGACCACGCTCACCGTCGTCTTCGCCGTCTACGCCCTCGCGCTGCTGGCCGCGCTCGTCACCGTCGGCGCCCTCTCCGACCACATCGGCCGCCGCCCCGTGCTCGCCGCCGCGCTGGTCGCCCAGGTCGCCGCGATGCTGATGTTCGTCTCCGCGGACGGCGTCGGCTGGCTCATCGCCGCCCGCATCCTGCAGGGCCTCGCGACCGGCACCGCCACCGGCGCGATCAGCGCGGGCCTCGTCGACCTGCAGCCCCCGCACGACCAGCGCCTCGCCTCCCTCGTCAACAGCGCCACCCCCGGCATCGGCCTCGGCGCCGGCGCCCTCGGCTCCGGCCTGCTCGTCCAGTACGCGCCCGCGCCGACCACCCTCGTCTACTGGCTGCTCGCCGCGCTGTGCGCCCTCGCCGTCGCCGGCATCGTGCTCATGCCGGAGACGTCCGCCCGCCGCCCCGGCGCCCTCGCGTCGCTGCGCCCCCAGATCAGCGTCCCCCGCGGCGCCCGCGGCACGTTCCTGCTGATCGTCCCCAGCCTGATCGCCACCTGGGGCGTCGTCGGCCTCTACATGTCGCTCGGCCCGTCGCTCGCCGCCGGCGTCCTCGGCGTCCGCAGCCACCTCGTCGGCGGCCTGGTCGTCTTCGCGCTGATGGCCGCGAGCGCCACCGCCGTCATCGCGACCGGCGCCCGCCGCCCCCGCCCCATGATGATCGGCGGCTCCGTCGTCCTCGCGGCCGGTCTCGCCCTCACCCTCGCCGCGCTGGCCGCCGCGTCCACACCGCTGTTCTTCACCGCCACCGTGATCTCCGGCCTCGGCTTCGGCGCCGCGTTCCTCGGCGCCTTCCGCATCGCCGCGTCCCTCGCCGAACCGGCCCGCCGCGCCGCCCTGTTCGCGACCGTCTACACCCTCAGCTACCTCGCGTTCAGCCTCCCCGCGATCGCCGCCGGCTTCGCCACCACGCACATCGGCCTGCGCGACACCGCCGACATCTACGGCGGCGCGGTGATCGTCCTGGCCCTCCTCGCCGCCGCCGGCCTCCTCCTCACCCGCTCCACCCCCGAGAACCCCCCGCAGAGTTGATCACCTGCCCGGTGATCCACCGCCCTCGTCCGACACCAGCCACTCCCCATCGTCAGCCGCCCCCACCACGCGAACCAGCCCCGCCCAACAGGACGGGGCCGGATTCGCGTCAATCGAAGAGGCCGCCCCCGGCTCGACGGCAGGGGCGGCCGGGGGCGTCAGTCGAAGAGTTCCTTGGCGTGGTCGATGACCACGGCTCGCCGGACCCAGCGCTTGAGTTGGTCGATGTCGGTGCAGCCGGTGACCTTGTCGCGGATGTCGTTCGGGACGGTGATGCCTCGTGTCTCCAGCACCGACAGCACCGCGTCGGCCTCGCCTTCGGCTCGGCCCTCGGCTCGGCCTTCGGCGATGTGGGTCTTGGCGAAGTCTGACTGCCACTCGTAGCCGGCGGTCTTCACAGTGTCCTCCAGGAGCTTGCGGGCAGCGTCGGAGAGCAGCGTCCTCAGGTAGTCATGGTACAGAGGGCCGGTGTCTCCGGTGAGCGTGTCGATGGCCGCCGCGACGGCGCTGACCACGGCGGATGCGTGCGGGCCGTCGGCGTGCGCGGGGGCGCTGAGGACGGCGAGTTCGGGCATGCGGGCGGCTTCGTCGGGGTCGGTGATCGGGGGGAGCATGCCGGGGTGGACGGTCAGGGGTTCGAGCACCCAGCGGGGATGGCCCATGTCGATGGGGGCGGCGCATCTGCGGGCGCTGTTCTCGTCCGGGCAGAGGACGAGCAGCGTCGCCCCGCATTTGTGGCGTAGCCGGAGCAGGGCGATGTAGGCGGGCCAGCTGTACCGTTTGCCGTCGTCGAACCGCTGCTGCGACTCGACGATGACGCCGTGGGTGCGCTTGTCGCGGGTGTCGAACAGGACGGTGGCGTCGCATCGGAGCTCGGCCGGGCTCAGATCCGCGAAGGACTCGGACGTGATGCTGGGCTCGCCGAGGATGTCCAGGCCGAAGACGGTCCGCAGGATGGTCGGGACGAGCTGGGGCCGGTTGCGGACCATCTCCAGCGGCAGCTCGTGTGCGCTTGTGGGCATGGAGCACAAGCTAAGGGTAATCGAACGGTCACGCCGCGTTCATGGTCTCGAATGGTCATTCGAGACCATGAACGCGGCGGCGGGTGATCAGAACGGGCCGGTCAGATCGCCCAGCTTGTCGGTCAGCTGCAGGTTGTGGGAGTAGTCCACCGGGACGGTGATGACGGACACGGTGTCCTCAGCGAGGGCCTTGCGGAGGGTGGGGAGGAGCTCGGCGGCGGATTCCACCCGGTAGCCGCGGGCGCCGAAGCTCTCGGCGTACTTCACGAAGTCGGGGTTGCCGAACTTGATGTGGGAGCTGGTGCCCATGTCGAGGTCCATCTTCCACTCGATCAGGCCGTAGGCGGAGTCGTCCCAGATCAGGACGGTGATCGGGATGTTCTCGCGGACGGCGGTCTCCAGTTCCTGGGAGTTCATCAGGAACGCGCCGTCGCCGGTGGCGGCGAGGACCCTGCGGTCGGGGTGGGCGAGCTTGGCGGCGATGGCGCCGGGGACGGCGAAGCCCATGGACGACAGGCCGTTGGAGACGAGGAGCGTGTTCGGCTCGTACGTCGGGTACATGCGGGCCATCCACATCTTCACCGCGCCGGTGTCGGCGAGGACGATGTCGGCGCGGCCCATCGCGGAGCGGACGTCGGCGACGATGCGGCGGGGCGAGAGCGGGAAGCCGTCCTCGGTGGCGCCCTCGGCGAGCTCGTCGCGCATCATCCGGCGGATCTTCTCGCCGGTGCCGTTGACGTCCCAGCGGCGGTGGACGCTGTCGGCGAGGGCGCGCAGGGAGCGGGAGATGTCGCCCTGGATGCCGACGGTGACGGGGTAGTGGTCGTCGACCTCGGCGGGCGACTGGTGGATGTGGATGATCTTCTTGTCGGCGTTCGGGTTGATCTTGACGGGGTCGAACTCCTGGAGCTCGTAGCCGACGGCGATGAGGACGTCCGCCTCGTCGAAGCCGAAGTTCACGTAGTCGTGGCGCATGAAGCCGACGGCGCCGAGGGCGTTGCGGTGGTCGTCGGGGAAGACGCCCTTGCCGTTGAAGGTGGTGGCGACGGGCAGGCCGAGGCGCTCGGAGAAGTGGATCAGCGCGTCGCTCGCGCGGTCGCGGGTGGCGCCGTGGCCGGCGAGGACGATCGGCTGCCGGGCGAGGGCGATCACGTCGGCGGCGCGGGCGATCTGGGACGGCGACGGCTCCTGCGGCCGGACGATGTTGACCGGCAGCGGCTTGAGCGCGTCCGAGACCTTCGCGGACTCGACGTCCTCGGGGATGGCGAGGTAGACGGCGCCGGGACGCTCGGTCTGCGCGGTCTTGAACGCCTTGCGGACCATCTCCGGCAGCGCCTCGGCGGTCGGGGCCAGCTCGGACCACTTGGTGATGGGGCGGAACAGCGACACCAGGTCGACGATCTGGTGCGACTCCTTGTAGATGCGGTCGAGGCCGACCTGCGCGGAGATCGCGACGACGGGGGTGCTGTTGGTGGTGGCGTCCGCGACGCCGAGCTGCAGGTTGATCGCGCCGGGGCCGAGGGTGGCGGAGGCGACGCCGGCCTTGCCGGTGAGGCGGCCGTAGATCTCGGCCATGAACGCGGCGCCCTGCTCGTGGCGGACGAGGATGTAGCGGATGGGGGAGTCGTTCAGGGCGTGGACGAAGTGGATGTTCTCCTCGCCGGGTATGCCGAAGACGTATTCGACGCCCTCCGCCTCGAGGGTTCTCACGAGCAGCCGGGCGGCGTCTTCCTGCGTGGACATCGTGTGTCCCATCTCCAGTCTCTGATCTCCGGGTGCCTTCGGTGCAGCACCCGGTTCGCCGCCTCCATTCCACCGCGTCGTGTGTGATCGGTTACGGGCGACCCACCCCGAAATGGGGAGGGGCGGCCCGGCCTGAACCGGACCGCCCCTCCCCATGCCCCGGTCACTCGGGGTGGTCTGATCACGAACGTAGAACCCGCGCCTCGACGGCGGGAACTTTCCGTTACGTAATAATTCTGGGCGAAAAGGTACGAACCTCTTGCTCAGCCGTCGACCATCTCCCTGATCGCGCGGAGCGTCGGCTCGTCCTTCACCCCGGCGATCAGCACGGTGCTGACCGGGCTGTCGCGCCACAGCTGGAGCCGCTCCTTGATCCGGCCGAGGGGGCCGAGCAGCGAGATCGAGTCGGCGAGGTCGTCGGGGACGGCCTTGATCGCCTCGTCGCGGCGGCCGTCGAGGAACAGCTTCTGGACGCGCTTGGCCTGCTCCGCGTAGCCGAGCCGGCCGATGAGGTCGAGGTGGAAGTTGCGGTCCTTGGCGCCCATCCCGCCGATGTAGAACGCGAGGGGGATCTTGGCGAACTCCAGCGCGGACGCCAGGTCGTCGGTGACGATCGTGGTGACGGTCGCGGCGATCTCGAAGCCGTCCGGGCGGTTCGCCAGCGACGCGCCGAACACCGGCTCGATCTGCTCGGGGTCGACGAACAGCGGCAGCCAGCCCTGTGCGACCTCGGTGGACAGCGCGACGTTCTTCGGCCCCTCGGCGCCGAGGTAGACGGGGATCTCCGGCCGGACGGGGTGGACGATCGACTTCAGCGGCTTGCCGAGGCCGGCGCCGCCCGGGTACGGCAGCGGGTAGTGCGGGCCCTTGCTGGTGACCGGCTCCTCGCGCCGCCAGACCTGCCGGACGATGTCGAGGTACTCGCGGGTGCGGGCGAGTGGCTTGGGGAACGGCTGCCCGTACCAGCCCTCCACGACCTGCGGGCCGGACGCGCCGAGGCCGAGGATCACGCGCCCGCCGGACAGTGCGTCGAGGGTGAGCGCGTGCATCGCGGTGGCGGCGGGCGTGCGCGCCGACATCTGGACGACGGCGGTGCCGAGCTTGATCCGGGACGTGCGGGCCGCGTACCAGGCGAGCGGGGTGAACGCGTCGGAGCCGTAGGCCTCGGCGGTGAAGACCGAGTCGTATCCGCAGCGCTCGGCGGCCAGCACCGTCTCGGTCTGGTCGTCGGGGTGCTGCTGCCAGTAGCCGACGTTGATGCCGAGCTTGAGTTCCGCGGTCACGATGCCATCCTCCGGGTCGCCGGGGCCGCGTCGCCGGGTCGGCGCCGCACGGGCGATACTAGAACACGTTCTACTTTCCAGGGAAGGGCGGGGTCACCGCCCCGGTCCCGGTTCCGTCCCCGGCATGGGCGCGGTACGGCGTGCGGGCACGGCGAAGGGCCGCGGCGACGTGCGCCGCGGCCCTCCGGAATCGTGCTCAGACCTCCCGGATGGAGTCGAGGAGGGTCTGCCAGGCGTCCGGCGTCAGCACCAGGGCCGGTCCGCCGGGGTCCTTCGAATCGCGAACAGCGCGCAGATCGCTGGAGAGGGGGGCCACCTCGACGCACTGGTCGCCGCTCCCGCTGTGGGAGGACGTGCGCCAGGTGGCTCCGTTGAGTTCGCGCTGCAGGTTGGTCACAGGCTGCTCCTTGCTGCCTCGGCTATGAGGTGCGCGGATTCCTCGGGGGACAAGGCGGCCGCCTCGATCCGATCGAAGCGGTCCCTATGTTTTGCTATTGCCTCGCTGCTCTCAAGGTAAACGTCGCCCATGGTCCCCTCTACGTAGGCGATATCGGGGTCTGCGGGGTCCGGATACGACAAAATGGTGAAACGTCCGTCAAGGCCCGCATGTCCCCCCTGGGCGAACGGGAGGACCTGAACGGTCACCGTCGGGCGTTTCACGGCCTCCACCAGGGACTCCAGCTGGGCGCGCATCACCTCGCGGCCGCCGATGGGCCGGCGCAGCACCGCCTCGTCGAAGATCACCTGGAGCCGGGGCGCGCTCTCGCGGTCGAGCAGCGCCTGGCGGATCTTGCGGGCCGCGATGCGGCGCTCGATGTCCTCCTGCGCGGGCAGCAGCCGGCCGGCCGTGATGACGGCGCGGGAGTACTCCTCGGTCTGCAGCAGCCCGTGGATGAGCTGCGGGTCCCAGGTGCGGATGTGCGACGCCTCGTCCTCCAGCGCGACGTAGCTGCCCGCGAAGACGTCCTGGTAGGCGGTCCACCAGCCGCGCTGCCCCGCCTGCCTGGCCAGCGTGATCAGCGCGTCGCGGTCGGGGCTCGGAACGCCGTACAGGTCGAGGATGTCGGCGATGTCGCCGGGGCGCGGCCGGGTCTGGCTGGTCTCCAGCCGGGAGACGGTGGCCCGGGACCAGTCGAGGCGGTCCGCCACCTCCTGCAGGGTGAGTCCCTGCTCCTCGCGCAGCTTGCGGAGCTCCCGCGCCAGACGGCGGCCACGAACGGTGGGGCGGTAGGTCATGGGAGCGAAGTCTCGCCGCTCTCGGGCCGCGCCACAACGCGATTGGCGAACCCGGCACGAAGGGCAGGGCAATTCCATCAAGGCGCTTGCGAACGTGAGAATCTCACGAGAGTCTTGAATGCGTGACTGCTCGGGGACCGATAGTGACGGCGACCGGACCGCGCTCCCGGCAGGCGGCCCGCGGGAGGCACTCGTGAAGACCCCGCCTGAGACCACCGACGCGAGCCAGCGCGCGCCGCGGCGCACCGCCGGGCCGCGCGCCGGGCACGACCGGTCGGCCGCCCCGGCCGCCGACCCCGCGGCGCCGCCCGGCGCCCCCTCCGACCAGGCGGCCGACCTCGCCGCGGACATGATGACCGACGCCGCCGCCATGGCCGACGCGATGGCCGCCGGGGGCGCGCGCGGGCCGGGCGGCGCCAGGCCGGGCTGGGTGTGGGCGCTCCCCGGCGGCCCCGGCTGCGCGAGCCACGCCCGCCGCGTGCTGCGCGACGCGCTCGCCTCGCTCGGCGTGCGGGACGAGGCGATCGGCGACGCGCAGCTGATGGTGAGCGAGCTGGCCACCAACGCGCACCAGCACGCCGGCGACCACGGCCCGCACGAGCTGTGGCTCTACCTGGGCGACCCGCCCGGCGCCGAGCCCCGCCCGTCCGGCGCCCCGGCGAGCCCGGGTGCCCTGGCCGGTCCCGGCCTCGCGGGCGCTCCGGTCGGTGCCGAGGTGCGGTGCGCCGTCTTCGACGCCTACGTCGACGCGTCGCTGCCCGGCTACTCGTGGACGTCCGGGGACTGCGGGCGCGGTCTCAGCATCGTCCGCGAGCTGTCGCGGGGCCGCTGGGGCATGCTGCGGACGCTGTCACGGCTCGGCCCGGGCGTCCGCGGCAAGGCCGTCTGGTTCGCCGTCCCGGTGCGCGGCGGCGTGAAGCAGCCGGTCCCCGGTCTCTAGGCGCCCCCCGCCCGCGTCCTGGGCCTCCAGCGCGGGGGCGATGTCGGTGACCATCGACAGCAGCGACCTGGTCAGCAGCGTCTGCACCTGCGCGCGGTCGAGGGTCCGCTCCTGGAGCCACTGCCGCGTCGCCGCGTCCGCGAGCCCGGAGTAGACGCGCAGGACGGCCCGCAGCGTGCCGGTCGGCGCGGGCACCCGCAGGACGGCGAGCATGTGCTCGACCGTCCGGTCGCGGAACCGGTTGACGAGGTGGAGCAGCTCGGGGTCCTGCCCGAAGCCCTCCGCGTCCAGCGCCGCGAACCAGGTGGTGGCGTTCCGCTCGGCGGTGTCGAGGAACAGGTTCACGCACAGCTCGACCGTCTCAGGCAGCGTCATCCGCTCGTCCGGGGGCGGCGCCTGCACCGCCGCGGTGGCCGTGAGGCCCTGGACGACCTTGAGGAACAGCTCCCGCTTGGTCCCGAAGTAGTAGTGGATGAGCCCGCGCTGGACGCCGGCCTCGCGGGCGATCGCCGCGGTGGCCACCTCCGCGTACGGCAGCTCGGTGAACATGCGGCGCGCGACGTCGAGGATCTGGTCGCGCCGCTCGTCGCGCGGCAGGCGCTGGTAGCGGGCCTTCGGGCTCCTGGTGTCGCCCGGGTGCGGCGTCGCGGCTCCGGCGGCCTCGCCGCGCGGGGCTGCGCGTCGCTCCATACCGACCAGTAGACCATCTCATTGGCGTATCGCCAACATTGACCGGCACTCCGCCGATAGATGGCCGGGTCGAGCGCGTCCGGCCGGTGTGCGATCCTGGGCGGGCGACGGACGCGGAGGAACCCGGTGCGAATCCGGGGCTGTCCCGCAACTGTGACCAGGGGAGCCCCCCTCGACACGGCCACGGCACGCGGTGCTGGAAGGCCGAGGGGGAGCGGTGATCCGGGAGCCAGGAGACTCCGGCCGTCGGACAGGCACCGCCACGGGCGTGGACACCCGAGGAAGGATGACGAGACGTGCGACCTGCGTCGGCGCCGGACACCGGCCGGCCGGAGAGGCGCGCCCGCGCGCGCTACCCCTTCTCCGCCGTCGTCGGAATGGCCGATCTGAAGCTCGCCCTGCTGATCAACGCGGTGTCGCCGGGCGTCGGCGGCGTGCTGGTCCGCGGCGAGAAGGGCACCGCCAAGTCGACGATCGTGCGCGCGCTGGCCGGGCTGCTGCCCCCGGTGCCGGCCGTGCCGGGCTGCCGGTTCTCCTGCGACCCGGACGATCCCGACCCGGCGTGCCCCGACGGCCCGCACACCCCCGGCGAGGCGGGGACGCGGGACGCGCGGCTGGTCGAGCTGCCGGTGGGCGCGTCCGAGGACCGGCTCACCGGATCGCTGGACATCGAGCGCGCGCTGACCGAGGGCGTGAAGGCGTTCGAGCCGGGCCTGCTCGCGGCCGCGCACCGCGGCGTCCTGTACGTCGACGAGGTCAACCTGCTCCATGACCACCTGGTCGACCTGCTGCTGGACGCGGCGGCCATGGGCGAGTCGTACGTCGAGCGCGAGGGCGTCTCCGTCCGGCACGCGGCGCGGTTCCTGCTGGTGGGGACGATGAACCCGGAGGAGGGCGAGCTGCGCCCGCAGCTGCTGGACCGGTTCGGGCTGACCATCGAGGTCGCCGCGACCCGCGACCCGGCCGAGCGCGCCGAGGTCGTCCGGCGGCGGCTGCGGTTCGAGGACGACCCGGACGGCTTCGCGGCGGCCTTCGCCGCGGACGAGGCGGACCTGGCCCGGCGGATCGCCGCCGCCCGCCGCCGGCTGCCCGGCGTGGAGCTGACCGACGCCGCGCTCCGCCAGATCACCGCCGTGTGCGCGTCGTTCGAGGTGGACGGCCTGCGCGCCGACCTGGTGACGGCGCGGGCCGCGATCGCCCTGGCCGCCTGGCACGGCCGCGACGCGGTGACGGCCGACGACGTCCGGACGGCGGCGCGGCTCGCGCTGCCGCACCGGCGCCGCCGCGACCCGTTCGACGCGCCCGGCCTGGACCGGCAGAAGCTCGACGAGGTGCTCGAAGAGCACGGCGACGAGCCGGAGCCGCCCGACGACCCGGGACCTCCCGGCGACGGCCCGGACGGTCCGGACGGCCCGGACGGGGGAGGCGGCGGCCTTCCCGACGGCTCCGGGCAGGACGCGCCCGTCCCGCCGCCGGCCGGCCCGCCCCCGGAGGAGACGCCGCAGTCCGGGGAGAGCGGCGGCCCGGGGCGGTCGGGCGAGAGCGAGCCCGCGCCGGCGGACGCCGCCTACAAGCCGCGTCTCTTCACCGTCCCCGGGCTGGGCGAAGGCGCGCCGGGACGGCGTTCCAAGGCGCGCAGCCCGTACGGACGCGTGTCAGGCGCACGGCCGGGCGCGCGCGGGCTGCACCTGACGGCGACGCTGCGCGCGGCGGCACCGCACCAGCGCGCGCGGGGACGCACCGGTTCCGGTCTGGTCGTCCAACCCGAAGACCTGCGCGAAGCGGTTCGCGACGGACGGGAGGGCAACCTCGTCCTGTTCGTCGTCGACGCCAGCGGTTCGATGGCGGCGCGCAAGCGGATGCGCGCGGTGAAGGGCGCCGTCCTCAGCCTCCTCCTCGACGCCTACCAGCGGCGCGACAAGGTCGGCCTCATCACCTTCCGGGGACGGGACGCCGACCTGGCGCTGCCGCCCACGTCGTCGGTGGAGGCCGGGGCGCGCCGCCTCGACGCGCTGCCGACCGGGGGCCGCACCCCGCTGTCCGCCGGGCTGGCGCGGGCCGCCGAGGTGCTGCGGGTCGAGCGGCTGCGCGACCCGGCCCGCCGCCCGCTGCTGGTCGTGGTGACCGACGGCCGCGCCACCCACGGCCCCGACCCGTCGGCGGCGGCCGGGCTGCTCGCCGGCGTCGCGTCGGTGGTCGTCGACTGCGAGTCCGGGCCGGTGCGGCTCGGCCTCGCCGCCGCGCTCGGCGCCCGGCTCGGCGCCGAGGTCGTCCGGCTCGACCGCCTCGCCGCCGACGCGCTCGCCGGGGTCGTCCGCGACGCGCGCGGCGGCGCGCGGAACGTCGCCTGACCGCCGCAGAAGACCTCGCGTGACCGCTGGAGAAGACCTCCCGTGACCGCCGGGGAATCCGCATGACCGCCGGGGAAACCGCCGCCGACCCAGGAAGCAGGGGCTGAGATGCCGCAGGGCAAGCCGGAGTACGTGCCGGACGACGGGCTCACCACCAGGCAGCGCCGCAACCGGCCGCTGGTGATGGTGCACACCGGACCGGGCAAGGGGAAGTCGACGGCCGCGTTCGGGCTCGCGCTGCGGGCCTGGAACCAGGGCTGGCCGATCGGGGTGTTCCAGTTCGTCAAGTCGGCGAAGTGGCGGATCGGCGAGGAGAACGCGCTGCTCGCGCTCGGCCGCCTGCACGAGCGGACCGGCGAAGGGGGGCCGGTGTCCTGGAACAAGATGGGCGAGGGCTGGTCGTGGATCCAGCGGCCCGGCACCGAGGCCGACCACGAGGCCGACGCCCGCGAGGGCTGGGAGCAGATCAAGCGCGACCTGGCCGCCGAGAAGTACCGCCTCTACGTGCTGGACGAGTTCACCTATCCGATGAAGTGGGGCTGGGTCGACGTCGAGGACGTCGTCGCCGCGCTGGCGGACCGGCCCGGCAACCAGCATGTGGTGATCACCGGCCGGGACGCCGACCCGCGGCTGATCGAGGCCGCCGACCTGGTCACGGAGATGGCCAAGGTGCGGCACCCGATGGACGGCGGCCAGAAGGGGCAGAAGGGCATCGAGTGGTGAGCGTCCCGCGGCTCGTCGTCGCGGCGCCCTCGTCGGGCAGCGGCAAGACGACCGTGGCGACCGGGCTGATGGCCGCGCTCGCGATGCGCGGCCTGCGGGTCTCGCCGCACAAGGTGGGTCCGGACTACATCGACCCCGGCTACCACGCGCTCGCGACGGGCCGTCCCGGCCGGAACCTCGACCCCTGGCTGACGTCCGAGGACCTCGTCGTGCCGCTGTTCCTGCACGGCGCGCGGGACGCGGACATCGCGGTCGTCGAAGGCGTCATGGGCCTGTACGACGGCGCCGCCGGTCTCGGGCCGTCCGACTCGGCCGGGGGAGGGGACTACGCGTCCACGGCGCACGTCGCGACGCTCCTGGCCGCGCCGGTCGTGCTGGTCGTGGACGCGTCCGCCGCCGCCGGGAGGTCCGTGGCGGCGCTCGTCCACGGGTTCCGGTCGTTCGGGACGGTCCGCGTCGGCGGCGTCGTCCTGAACCGGCTCGGTTCCGACGGCCACGAGCGCATGTGCCGCGCGGCCGTCGAGGAGCTCGGGCTGCCCGTCCTGGGCGCGCTGCGCCGCAGCGACGACGCCGCGACGCCGTCCCGGCACCTCGGCCTGATCCCGGCCGCCGAACGCAGCGCGGAGGCGGTGGATACCGTCCGGCGGCTGGGCGAGCTGGTCGCGGCGTCGTGCGACCTCGACGCCCTGCTCGCGCTCGCCCGGGAGGCGCTGGAACTGGACGCCGCGCCCTGGGACCCGGCCGACGCCGTGCCGGAGAAGCACCCCGGACGCCCTCGGATCGCGGTGGCGGGCGGCCCCGCCTTCACGTTCGGCTACGCGGAGAACGAGGAACTGCTCGAAGCGGCGGGCGCGGAGGTCGTCCGGTTCGATCCGCTGCAGGACGCGGGCCTGCCGGAAGGGACGCGCGGAGTCGTCGTCGGGGGCGGGTTCCCCGAGGTGTACGCGGCGCAGCTGTCGTCCAACGAGCCGCTGCGCGAGGAACTGGCCGCGTTCGCCGACGCGTCCCGGCCCGTGTACGCCGAGTGCGCCGGACTCCTCTACCTCGCGGAGGAACTCGACGGCGCGCCCATGTGCGGTGTGCTGAATGGCGCCAGAGCGGCCATGGCCCCGCGGCTGACGCTGGGTTATCGTGCCGCGGTGGCGGTGGCCGACTCGGTCGTCGCGCGCGCGGGCGAACGGGTGCACGGGCACGAGTTCCACCGCACGGTGACGGACCCCGAACGCGGGGAGACCGCCGCCTGGCAGTGGTCCGCGTCCGGCCCGGTCGGGTTCGTGCGGGGCGACTGCGTCGCGTCCTACCTCCACGTGCACTGGGCCGGATCGCCCTGGTTCGCCAGCCGGATGGTCGCGGCCTGCCTGTGACGGTCCCGCCTGCGGGCGGGGAGGGGAGCGGTGTGGACGTCTTCACCGGGGACGTGCGCCTGGAGGCCGGGCGCCTCGTCCTGCGCCCGTTCGGGCTCGACGACGCCCCCGACCTGATCGAGGTGATCCGCGCCGGCGAGGACTTCCTCCCGCCGAACTTCCCGGACGCGCTGGAGGCCGAGCCCCTCGCCTGGTTCCTGCGCGAAGGCGTCCACAAGGTGCACCGCTTCGGCCTCGGCATCCACCTGGCGGTGACCGACCGCGAGACGGGCGGACTCATCGGCACCATCGGGCTCTTCAAAGTGGACTGGGCGCAACTGACCTGCGAGGTCGGATACGGGGTGCGGGCAAGCGCGCGCGGGCGCGGGTACGCGACCGAGGCCCTCACGCTCGTCTCGAACTGGGCGCTGCGGGACTGCGGGCTGTTCCGGGTCGAGCTGCGCGCCCTGACCACGAACCACGCCTCGATCCGGGTCGCCGAGAAGGCTGGCTACCTGCGCGAAGGGGTGGCGCGGGGCGCGGAACGCGACGCCGACGGCGTCAACCGGGACATGTTCGTCTTCAGCCGCATCGCGCCCGATCTCCGGCAAGGTGGTCCGGCATGCTGACCGATCCGGGGCCGCGCGGCGCGCCGCGTCCCGGGCCGGGCGCGGCCTCCGCGAGGCTCGACGCCCACGACCAGGAGGGACGGGCATGACCGGGACACAGGCGACGGAAGCGCCGGCGGTACGGCGGACGCTGGTGATGCACGGCGCGGACGCGGCGGACACCGCCCGCCGCATGCTGCCGCAACTGCCGGAGGACTGCTTCGTCCCCGCCGGCCGCGACGCGCTGCGGACCGCGGTCGGGGAGGGGCTCGCGCAGGTCGTGCTGGTCTCCGGCGTGGACGAGCAGGCCGCGATCGCGGGCGGCGTTCCCGCGCTGGCCGCGATCACCGCGGACATGGACGGCGGCCCGGCGCTGGCGGCCGAGGTCGAGGCGGCCGGGACGCCGCGCCGCGCCTACGAGCTGTGGGAGGCCGCCGGACGGCTCGGCCCGTGCGGCCGGGAGCTGTGCCGCCGCACAGCCGGGGAGCTGGAACGTCTCGCCGCCGAGGCGGCCGGGTCGGCCGAGAGCCCGGTGGCGGCGCAGGTCGTGCTGGTCGACGCGAAGGGAGAGCGCATGGTGGGGATGTTCGGGCGGATGGCGCGGTAGCCGTGCTCACGGTCAGCGGCCGCGACGGCGCGCCGCGCTCCGGGACGGCGCTTGCGGCACGGGCGTTCGCGCTGGCGGGCGTGTCCCGGGACGACGCGCTCGTCGTGTCCGCCGCAGAGTTCCGGCGCGCGGTGAACGTCTGCCGTGCGCACCCCAAGGTGGCCGTCCTGACCGCCCCCGGCGCGGGGCCCGCCGAGCTGGGGCGCGCGCTGTTCCCGCAGACGCCGCGCTCGTTCGTCGTGTGCGAGGACGTGGACGGGCCCTCCCAGCGCGTCGTCCACGTCCGTCCGGCGGAGGCGACCACGCGGCCGTGGCACAAGCCGGACGTGGTCCTCGTACTGGACAACCGGCGAGCGGTGGACACGCCCACATGGATCGCGGGTCCTGCTCTAAGGGAACCGGTCTGGGCGCTGGCTCAGGACGTCTTCGGTGGGGAACCGGCTCTGACACCCGAGGCGCGTGCGTTCGCCTTGGCCAAACTGGGGCCCCGCATAGGGGACATGGTGTGGGACATCGGTTCGGGCGACGGCTCGGTGGCGATCGAGTGCGCCCGGTTCGGCGCGGCGGCCGTCGCCCTCGACCGCGACGACTCCGTCTGCGTCCGGCTGCGGGAGAACGTCCGCAGGCACGGCGTCCGGGTCGCGGTGTCCCGGGGCGAGATCGGCACGGTCGTGGACCACCTGCCCGTTCCCGACGCCGTCTTCCTGGCGGACCCGTCCCCGGAGGCGCTCGCGACCTGCGCCGCGCAGGCCCGGTACCGCCTCGTCGCCACGGCACCGGCCGGGGCCGTCCCCGCGCTCATGGACGTCGTCGCAGGCCACGGCTTCATAACGCACGCCACCACCCTCCAGACGATCCCGCTCTCCGGCGACGCGGAGCCGCCGTCCCCGATCACCCTCCTCTGGGCCGAACGCCCCGCCCCGGTCGCCGGAGCGCCCGCCGCGAAGCGGATCAGGGGCATCGAGACGCTCCCGCCCCCGCCCGGACGCTCGGTCCTGTGACGCTGGTCATCGGGGTGGGCGCGTCCAGCCGGGCGGACGCGCGCGAGATCGGCGCGCTGATCGGCGCCGTGCTGGCCCGCGACGACCTGCGCGGCGAGGACGTCGCGTGCCTGGCGACCGTGGAGGCCCGCGCGGGCGCGGGCGGTGTCCGCGATGCCGCCGAAATGCTCGGATTTCACCTCGTCGCCTACTCTGTGGGCGTGCTGGCGCAGGTGGCGGTGCCGAACCCGGCGGAGGGCGTACGGGCCCGGACCGGGACGGCGAGCGTGGCCGAGGCGGCGGCCCTGCACGGGGCCCGCGCGCTCGGCGGCGGCGCCCGCCTCGTCGTGGCGAAGCGCGCGACCGCGCGCGCCACGGCGGC
>NZ_JABMCA010000109.1:0-23193 GCF_014706005.1 Actinomadura sp. RB99
CCAGCGGCCGGCGCCGCGCCCGGATGAGCGCCCGCACGCAGCCGGCCGCGGCGGGCACGGCCGCCAGCGCCCCCGCGGTGAGCAGGAAGCCCGCCGCCGTCCCGGGACCGGCGAACGCCCCCGGCACCAGCATCCACGCCGCGACAGCCATCGGCAGCAGCGCGTTGCCGGGCCGCCGCCCGCCGGACGCGGCCACCAGCCCGCCGACGGCGAGGAACACCGCCACCGCCGCGACGCCCGACCAGCCGGGCCAGCCGTCCACCCATCCCGACCCGCGCGCGGCGGCGCGCTGGGCGCGCTGGACGGGTTCCGACCCGGAACCGCCGTGCTCGTGCACGAGCCACGCCGTCATGTCCAGGACCAGCCCGGCCAGGACGCTGACGACCGCCTCGCGGTGCCGCCACGCGGGGACGACGGCCAGGGCGGCGCACAGCGGCAGGACCAGCCACAACGCCTGCGACGGCCGCATCGCCGCGACGAGCGCGAGGCTAGCGGTGAGCCCGAGCATCGCGGGGTAGTCCTGCCGGTCGCGGGCGACCCGCAGGAAGCAGCCGGCCGCGGCGAGCGCCCCGAGCGCGCACCACAGGTCGGGCATCGCCTGGGACCCGTAGAGCTGCGCCGCCCACAGCCCGCCGAACAGCACGCCCGCGCCCGCCAGCGTCTCGGGGCGGTGCAGGGGCCGCCACGCCCACAGCGCGGCGAACAGCCCCGCGCCGGAGGCGACCGCGAGGTAGATCCGCATCGCCGCGGTGGAGGAGGTCGCCTGGACGACCGGGGCGACCAGCGCGACGGTCGCGTGCCCGCGCGACACGTCGAGGAAGGCGCCCGGGTCGCCGCTGCGGGCCTGCCACACGTTGCCGACCTCGCCCGCGCCGAGCGTCATGCCGGCCGGGACGAAACGCAGCTGCGCGGCGGTGAACGCCAGCGCGACCACCGTCACCCAGGGGACGGCGCCGTCGGCGCTCCCCGTCCGGGGCGGTGCGTTCACTGCGGTCGGCATGGTCTCTTTCTACTACAAACCCGGTAGTACACCAGCGGGTCGCCGATCAGCGTCCCTCGCCGGCGAAGAACCGCTCGACGATCGCCTTGGCGGCGGTGCCCGTGTCGTACTCGCCGTGGAGCTCGGAGAACCGGCGGCGGGCGGCGGCGTACCCGGTCCGCACGCCGTCCAGGTCGCCGAGGGCGGCCAGGAGCCCGTCCTCGTCCTCGGCGACCGGTCCGGGCGTCGGGGCGGGGAGGCCCCGGCCGCCGGTCCGGAGACGCGTACGGTCCGGAGTGTAGAAGACCATCGGCCGGTCCAGCAGCGCGTAGTCGAACATGATCGGGGCCTCGTCGGTGACCAGCGCGTCGGATAGCAGCATCAGGTGCGTCGCGTCGTGGACGGCCGCCGTGTCGATGACGGTGCCGTCCATGCCGGGCGGGATGACCGCGCTCCCGCCGCCGGCCGGGCGGACGAGCAGGACGTGCGTCCCGCCGAGTTCCCGGACGAACCGTTCCAGCGGGAACGCGAGCTCCAGGGGCCGGTCGCCGTCGCCGGTCCGCAGCGCCGGGGCGTACAGCACCGCGTAGCGCCGGTCCCCGCTCAGCCCGAGCCGCCGCCGCAGCGCCGCCAGTTCGTGCGGGTCGCCGCCGGTGATCAGCGGATCGTTGCGGGGGCAGCCCGACCGGAGCGGTTCGGCGCCTGCGCCGCCGCCCGGCGCGGGGACGTCGTGCTCGGACCGCACGATGAGATGATCGGCGCGGTCGCGGGCGGCGAGCGCGCCCTGCCCGTCCGTCGGCTCGTCCGGCGGCGTCGGGGCCGGGCCGCGCGGGATCTGCACGTAGGTGGTCTGCGGGCGCTTCACCAGCCCGGCGGGCAGGCTCTGGTCGTCGACCCAGAAATCGGCGCGGGCCAGCGCCCGGTAGTAGGCCCACGAACCGCGCTTGACCAGCAGCGCCTCGTCGGGGAAGCCGCGCCGGTCATCGCGGTAGGACCAGATCGCCCGGTACGGGGCGGCGCTGTCGCGCAGCGCCCGGAAGACGTACTTGGGATCGCCGCAGTACCGGGCGCCGTGCCGGCTCTCGAACACGACGGTGCCCTTGCTGACCGGGAGCCGCACCAGGACCCGGTTGAACACCGCGATCTTCGTCCGGCGGGCCGCGAACCGCTCGCGCAGCCCGCGCTCGGCACGGACGAACCGGCGCCACCAGCGCCGCCCGGCGCCCGTGCGGGCGACCCGGCGCAGCGCGGGCAGGGTGACGCGGGCGGGCCAGCGCCCGGCCGCCATCCGCAGCGCGAGTTCGCCGGTCGCGGCGACGTAGGCCTCCAGCCGGTCGCCGGCCGCGCGGCTCAGGCGCGGCCGGACGGGCACGGCGAGGTCGCAGTGCGCGGTGCCCTCCGACGTCAGCCGCACCTCGACGGGGGTGCCGCCGACGGTCAGCCGGAGCCACACGCCCCACGTCTGGTCGACCAGCCCGATCGGGCGGATCACCTGGGCGGGGAAGAAGACCGTCTCCCAGGCGATCCGGCCGTTCTCGCGCCGCACGGTCGCCGGGACGCCGAACGCCCGGCCGGGCCGCCGCCGGTCGCGGATCTCCAGCCGGCCGCCGAGCTCGGCGTCCTCGGGGATGCGGCCGAGCGGGTTGACGACGGTGCCGGACATGCGCAGCGCCTTGCCGTCCCGGCGCATCGCGGTGACCCGGCCGCCGAGGACCAGCTCGGACAGCGGCGCCGAGTGCACGCCGAGGCCGGTGATGTCGAGGACGCGGCGGGCCGGCGCGGCGCCGAGGTGGTTGCCGGTCCAGTAGATCCGGCCGTCCCGCTCGGCGGGGGCGATCGACAGGACGGGCCGGCCGCCGCCCTTCGGGGCGTGGTCGGCGGCGGCCATCGCCGCCTCGATGTCGCGCTCGCGGACCATCAGCGCGGCGATGGCGGGCATCTTGTCCGCGGCCTCGAACACGGCGTCGTCCAGCCGTTCGAGGTAGGGGCGGGCCAGCCCGACGAACGCCTCGCGGTGCCAGGGGTCGCGGCTGCGCAGCTCGCGCAGGTAGAGCAGCAGGTCGTGGTTGACGAACTTGACGTCCTTGACCAGCGCGATCTCGTCCGCGCCGCGCGCGCGCAGCGCCGCGTCGATGCGCCGGTGGATCTCCAGCCGGTCGGCGAAGTTGCTCAGCTCGGCGCGCCGGTTGCTGATCGACAGGGTGCCGCCGCGCGGGTCGACCAGCCAGTTGTAGACCCGGTGCGGGATGACCGCGATCCGGTTCGCGCCGAGGTAGGCCTCGGCGCTGAAGAGCAGGTCCTCGTAGTGCAGCCGGTCGGCGAAGCGCAGCCCGGCGCGGTCGAGGAACTCGCGCCGGTAGCACTTGTTGGTCGCCAGCGTGTCGTAGAGGAGGTCGGGGTTGTCCAGGATGTCGTCGTAGACGGCGCTCTCCCGGTAGAGCCGCGCGTACCAGGAGTGCTCGCGGTCGGGCAGGACGCGGACGCAGCGGCCGGACACGAGGTCGGCTCCGGAGTCGTCGGCGGCGGCGACCATGTTCCGGCAGGCGTGCGGGTCGAGGGTGTCGTCGCTGTCGAGGAACATCACGTAGCGGCCCTTGGCGTGCCGGAGGCCGATGTTGCGCGGCCGTCCGCAGCCGCCGGAGTTCACCGGGAGGGTGAAGGCGCGCACCCGGCCGGGGTCCCGGGCCGCCAGCCGGGCGGCGACGGCGGGCGTCGCGTCGGTGCTCGCGTCGTCGACGATCACGACCTCGACGCCGGGCAGCGACTGCCCGAGCGCCGAGCGGACGGCGCGGGGCAGCCGCGACGCGTCGTTGTAGACGATCACCACGACGGTCACGTCGGGTTCGGGTGGCATCGGCTCCACCGCCCTCGCTCCTCGGCCAGCACCTACTATCGCGATAGTAAGAGCCTGCGGGTAATCGGAACGTAAGCGCCGGGCGCACCGCGCCCGGCCTGGGGATATACCCCGGACCGGGCGGAAACTCCCCGACCGGTCGCCCTTCGCCGCGACAGCGGGCAGCGCGTCCGGACGGGCGATCAAGGCCCCTGTCCCGCGGGCCGGGCCTCAGCCCTCGCCGCCCTCGCTCAGCAGCCGCTGGAGCAGTTCCTCGTCCTCGGGCGCCAGCTCGGACACGAACCGGGCCAGCACTGCGGCGCGGTCGCGGCGGCGGCGCAGCAGCTCGTTCATCGCGGCGGCGGTGTGGCCGGCCTCGTCAACGGCCGCGGAGTACACGAACCCGCGCCCCTCCCGCTCGCGGCTCGCCAGCCCCTTGCGGGCCAGCCGCGCCAGCGTGGTCATCACCGTCGTGTACGCGGGGGCGCCGGGCAGCACGGCCTGCACGTCGGCGGGGCTCATCGGGCGCGCGCCGTCCCACAGGACGGCCAGCACGGCGTCCTCCAGCATGCCCGCCGGGCGCCGCCCCCGGTCGTCCTCGTTCACAATGCCTCGCCCCCGCAGCGGGTTTACTACGTCAATAGTAGAAGGACCGCCCCCGCCCGTCCACGCGGCATGATGTCACGCGCCGGCCTGGTGTCGCTCGCCGGCGGCCGCGCCCCCGGCTTCCGGGTTCGGGGTGAGGGCGGTCAGGCCGGCGGCGACGCGTGCGGCGGTCTCGCGGAGCCAATCGTGAACTCGCGCCCCTCGGTGGCCGGGTCGAAGTCGGCGCGGCTGGTGAACAGCCGCTCCCAGGTTCACGCGTTACCTATCCATGCGGTCGATGAAAGCCATACGAGGAATCGATTTCCCAGATCAGCCCTGGTTGCCGCAAGGTTAAGGCGGACATCGAGAGGACACCCCGTGGAAGATCACGCGCACCGGTCCGGCCCCTTCGCGGTCGGCACCTTCTCCAGCGGCGGCGGCCCGCGGTTCGCGGGCCTGGTCCAGGACGGGCGGGTCCTGGACCTGCGCACCGTCCCGGGCCTGCCGGGCGGCGGGGCCACGACCCGCGGCCTGCTGGAGAGCTGGGACGACGCCCTCCCGCTGCTGCACGCCGCGGCGGAGTCGGGCGGCGAGCGGCTGCCGCTCGACGGGCTGGCGGTGCACACGCCGGTCGAGCCTCGGCAGATCCTGCAGTCGGGCGCCAACTACCGCACGCACGTCATCGACCTCGCGGTGGCGCACGAGCCGGAGGGCGGGCGGCCCGCCGAGCAGGTGCGCGAGGAGACGGCCGCGATGATGGACCGGCGCGCGGCCGAGGACCGGCCGTACATGTTCATCGGACTGCCCTCCTCGGTGACGGGCCCCTACGACGACGTGGTGATCCCGGACTGGTGCGAGAAGCCGGACTGGGAGCTGGAGCTGGCCGCGGTGATCGGCCGCCCGGCGTACCGGGTGCCGGCGGACGAGGCGCTGGAGCACGTCGCGGCCTACACGATCGCCAACGACCTGACGGCGCGCGAGGCGGTGTTCCGCCGGGACATGCCGGAGATCGGCACGGACTGGCTGCGCGCGAAGAACCCGCCGACGTTCACCCCGCTCGGCCCGTACCTGGTCCCCTCGGCGTTCGTCCGGGACCCCGGGGACCTGCGGGTCACGCTGCGGCTGAACGGCGACGTCATGCAGGACGAGTCCACCAAGGACATGATCTTCGGCGTGGCGCGGCTGGTGGCGTACGCGTCACGGACCGTCCGGCTGCTGCCCGGCGACCTGGTCCTGACCGGCAGCCCGGCCGGCAACGGCATGCACTGGGGGCGGCTGCTGCGGCCCGGCGACGTCATGGAGGGCTCGATCACGGGCCTCGGCGCGCAGCGCAACCGGTGCGTCGCCGAATCCGCCGGCGCGGAGGACGCGTGATGCCCGACCGCACCGACCCCGAAGGCGCGATCGCCGAGGCCGCCGCGAAGTACTCCAACTGGGGGCGCTGGGGCGACGACGACGTGCTCGGCACCGTGAACTTCATCGACGAGGCCAAGCGGCGCGAGGGCGCGGCGCTGGTCCGGCGGGGCGCGTCGTTCTCGCTGTCGCAGCGGTTCGACATGAACGGCCCGCAGAAGGGCTGGCGGCGCCGCACCAACCCCGTCCACACGATGCTGGACACCGGGACGGACGCGGCGCTCGGCAACCAGGGCTTCCCGCACGGCATCGGCGGCGCGGACGACGTGGTGGCGATGCCGCTGCAGTGCTCCACGCAGTGGGACGGCCTCGGCCACATCTTCGACCACGGCAAGGCGTGGAACGGCCGCCCGGCGGAGAAGGTCGTCACGTCCGACGGCGACCTGGTCACCGGCATCGAGCACATGGCCGCTCCGGTCGCGGGGCGCGGCGTCCTGCTGGACGTGGGGCGCGTCGCCGGCGAGGACGGCGAGCTGCCCGACGGCTTCGCCATCACCGAGGAGCATCTCCAGGCGGCCATCGACGCGCACGGCGTGACGGTCGGGCGCGGCGACATCGTCTGCGTCCGCACCGGGCAGCTCACGCGCGCGCGCCGGGACGGCTGGGGCGACTACGCGGGCGGTCCCGCACCCGGCCTGTCGTTCACCACGGCCGGATGGCTGCACCGCACCGAGATCGCCGCGATCGCCACCGACACGTGGGGGGTCGAGGTCCGGCCCAACGAGTTCGACGACGCGTTCCAGCCGCTGCACCAGGTCGCGATCCCGAACATGGGCCTGCTGATCGGCGAGCTGTGGGACCTGGACGCGCTCGCGGCCGACTGCGCGGCCGACGGCGTGCACGAGTTCTGGCTGGCCGCCGGGCCGATCCCGGTCACCGGCGCGGTCGGCGCCCCCGTCAATCCCATCGCGGTGAAGTGAGGTCGGCATGGCAGCAGTCGGGAACGTCCTGATCGTCGGGGGCGGCACGGCCGGTTCGGCGCTGGCCGCCCTGCTGGCGCGGGGCGGCGTCGCGGTGGACGTCGCGGAGATCACGCCGGGCGCCGGGGCGCTCGGCTCGGGGATCACGCTGCAGGGCAACGCGCTGCGGGTCCTGCGCGACCTCGGCGTGTGGGACCGGGTGAGCGCGTCCGGGTACGCGTTCGACGTGCTCGGCCTGCGGGCGCCGGACGGGACGCTCATCGCGGAGATCCCGGACGCGCGGACCGGCGGCCCGGACCTGCCCGCGACGCTCGGCATGAACCGTCCCGAGCTGGCGGCGGTGCTCGCGGACGCGGTGCGGGACGCGGGCGCGACCGTCCGGTTCGGCCTCACCGCCACCGCGCTCGACGACTCCGGCGACCGGGTCACCGCGCACCTGTCCGACGGATCGACCGGCACGTACGACCTGGTCGTGGGCGCCGACGGCATCCGCTCCGCGGTGCGGGGGCTGATCGGCGTCGACGTGTCGCCGGAGCCGACCGGGATGGGCATCTGGCGGATCCACACGCGCCGTCCCAAGGGCGTCGAGCGGACCGACCTGATCTACGGCGGGCCGTGCTTCATCGCCGGGTACTGCCCGACCGGCCCGGACACCATGTACGCCTACCTGGTGGAGAAGGCGCGGCCCCGCGAGTCGGTCGCGGACGCCGACAAGCCGGCGCACATGCGCGCGCTCGCCGAGGGCTATGGCGGCGCCTGGGACGAGATCCGCGCCGACATCACCGACCCGGACCGGATCAACTACACCTGGTTCGAGTCGCTGCTGGTCGACCGGCCGTGGAACCGGGGCCGGACCGTCCTGATCGGGGACGCGGCGCACGCGTGCCCGCCGACGCTCGCGCAGGGCGCGGCGCAGTGCCTGGAGGACGCCGCCGTCCTCGCCGAGCTGCTGCTGGGCGCCGACCGGCTCGACCAGGCGCTGTTCGACGCGTTCATGGACCGGCGGTTCGAGCGCGCCAAGGCGGTCGTCGAGGCGTCGGTGCAGCTCGCGGAGTGGCAGCTGCACCCGTCCCCGGACGCCGACGTCCCCGGCCTCATGGGCCGTATCAGCGCGATCGTGTCGGAGAAGCCGTGAGCGAAGGGAACCCGGGGGCCGCGGGCGTCCTCACCGTCGACGTGCACGCGCACGTGCTGCTGCCGCAGATCGAAGAGGCGGTCGCCGGCGCGCCCGGCCACGCCGAGCACCGGGAACTGGACGCGCGCCGCAACGGCCCGGAGTCGTTGCGGGTCGGCGGCAAGATGATCGGTGAGCGGTTCGAGCGGCTGACGCGGATCGAGGCGCAGCTCGCCGACATGGACGCCGCCGGGGTGGACGTGCAGATCGTCAGCCCGTCGCCGTCGCACTACCACTACTGGACCGCGCCGGACCTGGCCCGCACCGTGTTCACGATGGCGAACGAGGCCACCGCCGCGCACTGCGCGCAGGCGCCGGACCGGCTGCATGGGCTCGGGCTCGTCCCGCTCCAGCATCCGGACCTCGCCGTCGAGGCGCTCGACCACGCGCTGACGCTCGGGCTGAAGGGCGTCGAGATCTCCTCGCACGCCCCCGGCCGCGAGCTGTCGGACCCGGAGCTGGATCCGCTGTGGGCGCGGGCCGCCGCGTCCGGCGCGGTGGTGTTCCTGCACCCGTTCGGCTGCACGCTGGACGAGCGGCTCGACCGGTACTACCTGTCCAACATCGTCGGGCAGCCGGCCGAGAACGCCGTCGCGCTGTCGCACCTGATCTTCTCCGGCGTGCTCGACCGGCACCCCGGGCTGAAGGTCGTCGCGGCGCACGGCGGCGGCTACCTGCCGACCTACCTGGGCCGCGCCGACCACGGCTGGCGGGTGCGTCCCGAGGCGCGCGCCTGCGCCGAACCGCCGAGCGCCTACCTGCGGCGGATCTGGTTCGACTCGCTCGTCTACGAGCCGGACGCGCTCCGCGCGCTGATCGCGGCGGCGGGCGCGTCGCAGGTCGTCCTCGGCTCGGACCACCCCTTCGACATGGGGGTGGACGACCCGCTCGACCGGCTGCGCGCCGCCCTGCCGCCCGGCCCCGGCCTGGACGCCGTGCGCGGCGGCAACGCCGTCGCCCTCTTCGACCTCAAGGAGCACTGATGCCCGACCGCCTCATCACCCATCTGCGCCATGTGGACCTCGCCGTCCCCGACTACGGCAGGCAGCGCGAGTTCTACTCGGGCGTCTGGGGCCTGACCGAGGTCGCGGGCGACACCGGCATCTCGTTCCTGGCGGCGGAGGGGTCGCCGGAGCAGTACGTCGTCCGGCTCAGGACGGCGGACGAGAAGCGCCTCGACCTGGTGTCGTTCGGCGCCGCGTCCCCCGCCGACGTCGACGCGCTCGCCGCCCGGCTCGGCGCGGCCGGCGTCACGATCGTCGCCGAGCCCGGGAAGCTCGCCACACCCGGCGGCGGCTACGGGTTCCGGTTCTTCGACCTCGACGGCCGGACCGTCGAGGTGTCGGCGGACGTCGCCGTCCGCGAGCACCGGAGGCTGGAGGAACGCGAGGCGGTCCCGGTCCGGCTGTCGCACGTCGTGCTCAACGCCCCCGACCTGGACGCCACCCGCGCCTGGTACGAGACGCACCTCGGCTTCGCGCTCAGCGACACGCTGACGTCCCCGCACATGGGCAAGGTCATGCACTTCATGCGCTGCAACCCGCAGCACCACAGCATGGCGATCGCGAAGGGGCCGCACACGTCGCTGCACCACGTGTCGTTCGAGATGCGGGGGCTGGACGAGTACATGTTCGGCACCGGCCGCCTGCTGCGTGCCGGGGTCCGGATGATCTGGGGGCCGGGGCGGCACAAGGCGGGCGACAACACCTTCTCCTACTTCCTCGACCCGCACGGCAACACCGTCGAGTACACCACCGAGCTGGAGACCCTCGACGAGGACTCCTGGCACCCGCACCTGTACGACTTCTCCGACCCCGACGTCACCGACCAGTGGGGCACCGCCAACCCGATGAACGAGCTCATCGCCAAGGAGTCGTTCAACGACCCCGACCGCGGCGTCTTCGTCGCCCCGCCCGTCTGATCCGCAAGGAGCCCCATGCGTCTCGCCACGTACCTGCACCAGGGCGCCCGCCGCTGCGGCGCCGTCGAGGGCGACCGGGTGCTTCCGTTCCCGGACGGCACCGCCCTCCTCGACGTCGTCGCGTCCGGTTCGGTCCCGGCGCCGGCGGGCCCGGCGGTCCCGCTCGCGGACGTGCGGCTCCTGCCGCCGCTGGAACCGCCGTCCGTGCGGGACTTCGTCGCGTTCGAGGAGCACGTCGAGGGCGTCCGGAAGGCCGTGGACGGCGCGTCCGGCGTCCCGGACGCCTGGTACGACGCGCCGGCGTTCTACTTCTCCAACCCGCACGCGATGGTCGGCGCGCACGACGACGTGCCGCTGCCGCCCGGCTGCCGGGCGCTCGACTTCGAGCTGGAGGTCGCCGCCGTCATCGGCCGGGCGGGCGCCGACCTGTCCCCCGAGCAGGCCCGCGACCACGTCTTCGGCTACACCGTCTTCAACGACTGGTCGGCGCGGGACCTGCAGTCGCGGGAGATGCGGGTCGGGCTCGGCCCGTGCAAGGGCAAGGACTTCGCGACGACGCTCGGGCCGTGGCTGGTCACCGCCGACGAGCTGGAGCCCTACCGAGACGCCGACGGGTTCCTGCGGCTCGCGCTGACCGCCGAGGTCAACGGCGAGGTCGTCGGGCGGGACCTGCTGTCGAACATGGGCTGGCCGTTCGAGGACCTCGTCGCCTACGCCTCGCGCGGCGCCCGGCTGCGGCCCGGCGACGTCCTCGGCTCGGGGACCTGCGGCAACGGCGGCTGCCTCGCCGAGCTGTGGGGGCGCGGCGGCGCGCAGGACCCGCCGCCGCTGGTGCCGGGCGACACGGTCGCGCTCACCGTCGAGGGCATCGGCACGGTGTCCAACACGATCGTCCCGGGAGCGGCACCCGTCCCGATCCCGCCCGCGCGCAAGCGGACCCGGGAGCGCCCGTGAACCGGGTCGCGCCGCCGGACGGCGCGGTGTACCGGCGCCTGGACGTGACGTCCGAGCCCGGCTGGGCCGGTCTCGCCGCCTGGCTCCGCGCGACCCACGGCCGGGTGGACGGCCTGGTCAACAACGCGGGCGTCACCTGGCGGGCCCGGCACCGTGGACGAGATCGCCCCGCTGGTGGTGTTCCTCGTCTCCGACGAGGCGTCCTACATCACCGGCGCCAAGCCCATCTCCGACGCCCTCCGTTGAGTCGCGGCGGGCCGTCGCCATGAGGCCGCTCATGGCGACGGCCCGCCGCACGTCAACGGGTCGGGGGTGGGAGGGGGAGGTCTCGGAGGCGGGCCTTCTGCACCTTGTTGGAGCCGGTGCGGGGCAGGTCGTCGACCACGTCCAGGTACACGGGGATCTTGTACTTGGCGAGGCGGCCGGCGAGGAACTCCCGCAGTTCGGCGAGGTCCAGCGCGGCGCCGGGGGCGGTGACGACGAAGGCCCGGCCGACCTCGCCCCACCGGGCGTCGGGGACGCCGATCACCGCGGCCTCGGCGACGGCCGGGTGCTCGAAGATCGCGTTCTCGACCTCCGCCGGGTAGACGTTCTCGCCGCCGGAGATGAACATGTCCTTCACCCGGTCGACGATGTAGAAGTAGCCCTCGTCGTCGACGTGGGCGATGTCGCCGGAGCGGAACCAGCCGTCGTCGGTGAACGCGGACGCGGTCGCCTCGGGGGCGTTCCAGTAGCCCGGCGTGACGTTCGGCCCCTTGATGACGACCTCGCCGGGCTCGCCGGGCTCCACGTCCGTCAGGTCGGGGCGCACGCACCGGACGCCGGTGAAGAACACCGGCACCCCCGCCGACCCGGCCTTGCGCTCGCTCTGCGCGGCTTCGAGGAACGTCGCGCCCGGCGCCGTCTCGGTGAGGCCGTAGCCCTGGCAGAAGACGAGGCCGCGCTCCTGGTAGGTGTGGATCAGCCCGGTCGGCACCGGCGCGCCGCCGGACATCAGGCTGCGGACGGACGACAGGTCCGCGCCGTCCCAGCGCGGTGACTGCGCGAGCGCGGCGAACATGGCGGTGACGCCGAACATCCAGGTGACGCGGTGCCGCTCGATGAGGTCGAGGCACTCCTCGACGTCCCAGGACGGCATGATGACCGAGCATCCGCCCTTGAGGAACGTCGGCAGCAGGCACTGGTTCAGCGCCGCGACGTGGAACAGCGGCGCGCTGACCAGCGTCACCTCGTCGCCCGCGACGTCCACGCCGACGAGCAGGTTGTAGCAGTTCCAGACGAGGTTCCCGTGGGTGAGCATCGCGCCCTTGGGACGTCCGGTGGTGCCGGACGTGTAGAGGATGCACGCCACGTCGTCGAGCGTGACCTCCGTGTCGGTCGGGGCCGGGTCGCCGCCCGCGAGCCACTCCTCGTAGGCGAGTTCGCCCTCGGCGGGCTCGCCGACCGCCACGACGGTCGCGGGCGCCCGCTCGGCCGCGCGGACGACCGGCGCGCATTCGGGCGCGTAGACCAGCACGGACGCGCCGCTGTGGCCGAGCATGTAGTCGATCTCCGGCGCGGCGAGCCGGAAGTTCAGCGGCACGAAGATGGCGCCGAGCACGTGCGCGGCGAACATCGTCTCGGCGAACGCCGGATGGTTCGGCCCGAGGTAGGCGACCCGGTCGCCCTTGCCGACGCCGGCGGCGCGCAGCCGGCCGGCGAGCCGCGCCGTCCGGTCGTGGGCCTCCCCGTACGTCGTCGGGCGGTCCCGGAAGACGAAGGCGGTGCGGCCGGGCGACATCGCGGCCCGCCTGGCCGGCCATCCCCCGAGTCCTGCGTTCACCACGGTGTTCTCACTCCTCTTGCTGAGCAGCGTTTGCGGATGGCCGGCCGCGCGGCCCGATCGGGGCCGGGGCGGGCGGGAAGGGCGGTCAGGCGTAGTGGCGGTAGACGGCCTGGGCGACGCAGGCGGGCTTGGCCTCGCCGTCGATCTCGACGGTGAAGTCGCAGACCATCTGCACGCCGTTCCCCGGGACGTCGGTCACGTCGGCGACCCTGCCGGCGAGCCGGATCCTCGAACCGACGCGGACGGGGCTCGGGAACCGGACCTTCTCCAGGCCGTAGTTGATGCTCATCTTCGTGCCCTGGATGCCGAGCAGGTCGTTGAACAGCGGGATGACCAGCGACAGCGTCAGGTAGCCGTGCGCGATGGCCGCGCCGAACGGGCCGTCCTTGGCCTTCTCGGGGTCGGTGTGGATCCACTGGTGGTCGTCGGTGGCGTCGGCGAAGGTGTTCACCCGGTCCTGGGTGATGTCGAGCCAGCGGCTGTGGCCGAGGTCCTTGCCGGCCAGGGCCTTGATCTCGTCGAGACCGGTGACGGTGATCATGCGTTCTCCTTGCCGGTGAGCCCGAGCAGCCGGGCGGCGTTGTCCTTGAGGATCTTCGGGCGGACCTCGGGCTTGATCTCCAGCTTCGCGAAGTCGGCGAGCCAGCGGTCCGGGGTGATGACGGGGTAGTCCGAGCCGAACAGCACCTTGTCCTTCAGCAGGCTGTTGGCGTACCGGACGAGCTGCGGCGGGAAGTACTTCGGCGACCAGCCGGACAGGTCGATGTACACGTACGGCTTGTGGTTGGCGACGGCGAGGGCCTCGTCCTGCCAGGGGAACGACGGGTGCGCCAGGATGATCCGCAGCTCGGGGAAGTCCACGGCGACGTCGTCCACGAGCATCGGGTTCGAGTACTTCAACCGGATGCCCCCGCCGCCGGGGACGCCGGCGCCGATGCCGGTCTGCCCGGTGTGGAACAGCGCCGGGACGCCCAGCTCCTCGATCGCCTCGTACAGCGGGTACGCGAGCGGGTCGTTCGGCGCGAAGCCCTGGATGCTCGGGTGGAACTTGAACCCGCGCACCCCGTACTGCTCGACGAGCCGCCGCGCCTCGCGCACGCCCGCCCGCCCCTTGTGCGGGTCGACGCTGGCGAACGGGATCAGGACGTCGGGGTGCTCGGCGCAGCTCTCGGCGACCTCCTCGTTGGCGATGCGCGGCCAGCCGGTGGCGTGCTCGGCGTCGACCGTGAAGACGACGGCCGCCATGCCGCGCTCGCGGTAGTAGGCGGCCATCTCGGGGATGGTCGGCTGGCGGTGCCCGTGCGCCTTGAAGTACTCCTCGGACGCGCCGAACAGCTCCGGGCTCAGCGAGCCGTGCCCGTCCGCGCTGATCTCGGCGTGGGTGTGGACGTCGATCGCGGTCAGCGCGTCGACGTCGATCGTGAGGTCGGCCATGTCAGCCCTCCGGTGCCTTCGGCGCGGGCATGCCGTAGGTCTCCGGCTCGGCGCCCACGCCCGTGCTCCACTCTTCGGCGATCGCCTCGGCGCTCCAGCCGCCGTCGGCGAACGCGACCGCCTTCTCCTTCGGGTGCGCCCACAGCGCCAGCCGGTCGCCGCCGATCCCGATCGCCTGCCCGGTGACGTCCTTGGACGCGTCCGAGGCCAGGAAGACGACCAGGCCGGTGACGTCCTCGACGGTGCCGAGGCCCTCGTCCTTGCGCAGCCAGTCCGGCAGCGGCTCGCCCGTGCGCTCGGACTCCTCGATGACCGGGCCGAACGCGGGGATCGTCTTGGTCATCTCGGTCGCCGCGACCGGCACGACCGCGTTCACGGTGATGTTCGCACGGGCCAGCTCCATCGCCCAGGTGCGCGCCATCGCCGCGATGCCCGCCTTGGCGGCGGCGTAGTTGGTCTGCCCGAAGTTGCCGCGCTGCCCGGCCGGGGAGGAGATGAGGATCAGCCGCCCGCCCGTGCCCTGCTCGCGCATCCGGGCCGCCGCCGCGCGGGCGCAGGTGAAGGTGCCGCGCAGGTGGACGCGGACGACGTCGTCGAAGTCGTCGTCGGTCATCTTCCACAGCACCCGGTCCCGCAGGATGCCCGCGTTGGTGATCAGCACGTCGAGCCGGCCGAACTCCCGGACGGCCGTGCCGACCAGCTCGTCGGCGGTCTCGGTGCCGCCGACCGCCGCGACGACGCCGGTCGCGGTGCCGCCCGCCGCGGTGATCTTCGCGACCGCCGCGTCGACCGCGTCCCGGTCCACGTCGTTGACCACCACCGAGGCGCCGGCGGCCGCCAGGGCCTCGGCGTAGGCGAGGCCGAGGCCGCGCCCGCTCCCGGTGACGACGACGACCTTCCCGTCCAGTTCCATAGCTCCCCACAATCGACAGGAATCCTGTTGATGGCCCAGTGTTCACATTCAACAGGTTTCCTGTCAATGCCCTACCCTGGACGCGTGCCGCGCGACCAGGGAGAGCCGATGACCGACAGCCCGCCGCCGACGCCCGCCGGCAAGTCGCCGCCGTCGCTGCTGTACCTGGTCAAGCGGCTGGAGCTGCTCGTCCGATCGCGGCTGGAGGAGCTGGTCAGGCCCGCCGGCATCACCGCGCTGCAGTACACGGCGCTCACCGTCCTGGAGCGGCACGACGGGCTGTCGGCCGCCCAGCTCGCCCGCGACTCGTTCGTCACCGCGCAGTCGATGGCCGACATGGTCCGCGCCCTGGAGACCCGCGGCCTCGTCCGCCGCGAGCGCAACCCCGCGAACCGGCGCGAGCTGCTCATCCTGCTCACCGGCGCCGGGCGCGCCCTGCTGGACGACCTCGCCGGGCCCATCGGCGAGCTGGAGGAGCGGATGATCCGCGACCTGACGTCCCGCCAGGTCGGCCAGTTCCGCACCACGCTCACCGACACCTGGCGCGCCCTCTCCTGACGCGGGGCCGGGTGCCGCGCCCGAATCGCCGCCCCGGACGGCGTTCCCATGGCAAGATCAGCCGACCCCCTTGAAGAGCGGAGGCGGCGGCTGTGCAGCCACCATCGGACCAAACGCCGTACGGAAACGGCGGATCCCCCTACGGCGCTCCCCAGCAGACGCCTTACGCCGGTCAGCCTTACGCTGGTGCGCCTTCTGCCGGCCAGCCCTATGGCGGCCAGCCCTACGGCGGTCAGCCGTACGGCGGTCAGCCGTACGGCGGGGAAGCGTATGGCGGGCAGCCCTATGGCGGTGCGCCTCATCCCGGTCAGCCGTATGCGGGGCAGCCCTATGCCGGTCAGCAGCCGGCCCCGTACGCGCCGGCTCCGCAGCAGACGCCGTACGGCGCGGCGCCCGGCCAGCCCATGCCCCACGGTGCGCAGCAGACCGCGCACTACGGGACCCAATGCCGCTTCTGCGGTTGCGTCCCGGCGGCCGACACCACCTTCCGCGGCCACCGCGGCATGATCCTGATCATGTCGTTCCTGCACACCAAGGGACCGTTCTGCCGGGACTGCGGCCTGGCGGTGTTCCGGGACATGACGGCCAAGACCCTGATCGGCGGCTGGTGGGGCTACGTCTCCTTCGCCGCGACGCCGATCACCGTGCTGATCAACCTCACCCGGCACGGCAAGGTCGCCTCCCTGGCGCCGCCGATGCCGCCGCCCGACGGCAGCCCCCACCGCCAACCCGCCGATCCCGGCCCGCCGCTGATGTCCCGCCCGATCGCCATCATCGGCGCGCTCGTCCCGGTCCTGCTGGTCGTCCTGCTCCTGATCGTCGCCGTCGCCGGAGGCTGACGGCCGTGGCCCGCGCCGGCGGGCTACATGAAGTTGCGGGTGTGCAGGGCGGACAGCTCGGCGGCCTCGCCGTCGGGGAAGCCGAGGTGGGCCAGGCGGCGCCGGCGCCCCTCGTCCATCTCCCTCCGCAGGTCCAGCACCGCCGCGTGCCCGCGCCGGACGGCCCGGGGCGACCACTCGCCGGCGGCGAGGAGGACCAGCGCGTCGAAGACGTCCTGGTTGAGGCCGGTGGACGCGGCGAGGGCGTCGTGGCGGCGCTCGACCGCCGCCCGGAGCCGCGACCGGAAGCGCGGATCGGCCTCGGTCCGGTGCCGGAGATGCGCGACGCCGAACGCGACGTGCCGGGCCTCGTCCTGCCGGGCGAGGCGGACCGCCCGCCGGGTCACCGGGTCGGGGGCGTGCCGGTCGAGGAACGCGAGCAGGGTGAGGAAGGTGCCCTCGCCCAGTACCGACAGCAGGAAGGACGCCAGCGAGAAGTCGGGCTCGGTCAGGAGGGTGGCGAGGGACGCGCGGCCGCCGGCGGCGGACGTCCCGAGCGGCCCGCCGCGGAGCGCCGCGCGCCGCGCGAACACCTCGACGTGCCGGGCCTCGTCCGCCGCCTGGACCGCCAGGAGCTGCACGACCTCGCGGAAGTGCGGGTGGACGCGGGCGAGCAGCCGGGCCGGGACGACCAGCGCGGCCTGCTCGTTCTCCACGAGGTACGTCATCACCTGGACGACGGCCCGCTCGATGTCGGGCGGCAGGGTGAAAGCGGCGTCCCACGGGACGGCGGTCGCCGGGTCCCACTGCGCGGACGCGGCGTGCGCGTAGAGCGCGGGGGCGATCTCCGCCCAGACCACGTCGCGCTCGGCGAGGTCGAATGCCGGTTCCGGACCGCCGGGTTCGACGAGCGCGCCCCTGGCGGCCAGGCCCCAGTGCGCGGGCGCCGCCGCGACGACGCCGTCCGGTCCCCTCGCGTCGCCCGCCCGTTCCGCGCGCGCCCAGCGGTCGGTGCCTCCCGGCACGACCCAGGCGAGCACGGGTTCCTCGCCCGCAGCGACGGTATGGCCGCGCGGGCGGCACCACGCGCGCAGGTGCGCGTCGAGCAGCGGGTCGCGGCCCCGGACGCCGAGCCGCGCGCCCGGCGGCAGGTCGCCGAGCGCCCGCTGCACGAGCAGGTGCGCGCCGCTCTCGAAGCCCAGGTCCTCGAGGTCGAGGACGGGGTCGGTCAAGGCCGGTAGCCCGGCGCGGTGATCGCGCCAGCCGCATCGTAGAACCCCTCGTCGTCCACGGCCCGTTCGAGGAGCGCGTAGCCGCTCGTCCGCGCGGGGCGCCAGGCGGTGAGCCCTTCGAGGTCGAACAGCGTCCGGACGTCCGGGTCGGACGCGTCCATCGACAGCAGCAGGTCCCGGAACCGGTCCGTCTCGGGCGTGGCGCGGGCGGCGGTCATGGTGCAGTGGTCGTAGGGACGCGTCCGGCCGATCACCCGGGTGCCGCCCGGAGGCAGCGTGCCCTCCCGCACGAACAGCAGGTGGCAGGAGTCGACCATGCACGCCGCCGCGACGTCGCCGGACATCATCGCGCGCGCCGCGGCGCGCTCGCCGCCGACGTGGTCGCCGTGCAGCCCGACCCCGACGTCGAACCGCCGGACCGCGACCTCCTCCCCCGGCCGGAGCCCGTGCTCGCGCAGCAGCGCGGACGGGAGCAGCGTGGCCTGCGGCGAGTCGATCGCGCCGGTCCCGACCGTCTCGCCCTTGAGGTCGGCGACGTCCTTGTACGGGGAGTCCTCCCGGACGACGACCACCGAGGTCAGGTCCTGGTCGGTGTCCCGCATGGCGAGCGGTTCGAGCCGTTCGCCGGCCATGCGGCGGGCGCGGACCCACGCCAGCGGCGAGTTCCACGCGACGTCGACGCGTCCGGCGGCCAGGTCGTCCACCTGCCGCTCGTAGTGGGAGTAGAGGACGAAGTCGACATCAAGACCCTGCCGGGCGAACCAGGCCCGGAACCCCGCCCAGATCGTGACGACCTTGGGGTCGTAGGCGACGGCGCCCATCACGAGCGTCATCCGGAGGCCCCCTCGAAGAGCGGCATGCCGAGGCTCGCCCGCCCGACGAAGTCGTGCAGGGCCTGCGTGGTCGGCGCCATGACCGGGCCGCGAGCGAGTCGCGGAACAGCCGCTCGACACCGCACTCCTTGCGGAACGCCGCACCGCCGCAGAGCCGCATCGTCGCGTCCGCGACCTCGGACGCCGCCTCGGCGGCGACGGCCTTGACCTCCAGGACGCGCAGCGTCGCGTCCTCACGCCCTCCGGCGAGCGCCGCGAGCGCGTCGCGCAGGAACGCGCGGACCTGGTCGGTGCGGATCCGCAGCTCGGCGAACCGCGCGCGCTGCATCGGCTGGTCGGCGAGGGTCTGCCCGAGATGCTCCAGCTTCGTCCGGGTCAGGTGCGCGGCGGCCTCGGCGGTGAGCGCCTCCATCAGCCCGAGCGAGAACGCCGCGCTCAGGACCAGGAAGTGGGGCAGCGCCGTCGCGAGGGCGATGTCCAGCCCCTCCCCGTCCGCCCCGAGCATGTCCTCCCGGTCGACGAGGACGCCGTCGGCCTTCACCGGGCTGGACGCGTTGCCGCGCAGCCCCAGGCCGTCGAACGCGCCGAGGACGCTCAGCCCTTCCCGGTCCCGCGGCACCAGCCAGAGCGTCATCGGCCCGTCGGCGGCGAGCGGCCGGCTCGACCAGACGTAGCTGTCCGCCTCGCCGGCCGAGGTGACCCAGCTCTTGTCGGCGTCGAGCCGCACGCGCCCGCCGTCGCCGGACGCGGCGGTGCCGAGCGGCGCCCAGAAGTGGCTGCGCGAGCCCGCCTCGGAGAACGCGAGCGTGCCGAGGTGCGCGTCCCCGGCGATCGCCTCCCGGACGTCCTTCGGCCCGTGCGCCTCGATCAGCGCGGTGGCGGCGTAGTGCATGAGCAGGACCATCGCCGTGGACCCGCAGGCGCCCGCGAGCCGCTCGACGACGTGCGCGGCGGCGCCGAGCCCCTCGCCGCGCCCGCCCGCCGACTCGGCGCTGATGAGGCCGAGCAGGCCGGCGTCCGCCAGCGCGCCGACGTTCGCGCGGGGGAAGGCCCCGGCGCGGTCGACCTCGGCGGCGCGCGGGCGAATGAATTGCTCGATGACGTCCTGAATGGCGCGCGCGTAGTCGTAGGACAACCGTCCGCTCCTTTTCGCGTTGGGTTCATGGAGCGTCGGCGAAATGGCCGGAATCACCGGAGGCGCCGACGCGGCAGCGGGCCCGCCGGCGCTATTCGAAGTCGTCGGGGCTCAGATCCTCGAGCGCGCCGCCCCGCCCCTCGGGGGACGTCGGCGAGAAGCCCTCCTCCTCGTCCGGGCGCTTCCGGCGCCGGGACGCGTCCTCCCCGCCCTCCGTCCGGGAGCTTTCCGGCTCCTCGTCCCCGGCACCGCCGCCGGCCGTCGGCTCGCTCATCGTCTCCCCCGAATATCGCTGGTCAGGCCCTTCCCTTACCCGTGGCGCGCGTCACGGATTCGGTGCGGAGACCCCGGGGTAGACAAAATGCGGCACTCATGGCCACCGGTTGGTTCAAGCGAGGCTCAGGAGTTCGTTGTGCTCATCGTCACGGGAACGGCGGCCAGCGCCATCCGCAATCTGTCGTGCGGGCCGGGCCTGCCGGGCGGTGCCGGCATGCGGATCGCGCCGCTCGACGGCGACGCCTCCCTCCTCGCCGTGACGCCGGCGGAGCGCCCCGCCTCGACCGACGAGGTCGTCGAGGCGGAGGGCGCCCGCGTGTTCCTGGACTCCGCGGCGGCCGCCTACCTGCACGACAAGGTCCTCGACGTCCGCCTCGACGACCAGGGCGCGGTGTCGTTCCTCATCACCGCGCCGACCCGCTGAGGACGGTTCAGCGCCACCAGTCGTCGAGCGGCGAGACCGGGACGGTCCGCTTGTGCCGGGTCGCGAGGTAGACCGACTCCACCTTCTCCGCCACCTCCGGGGGGACGTCGACGCCCTCCAGGTACGCGTCGATCTGGCCGTACTTCAGGCCGAGCGCCTCCTCGTCGGGCAGCGCGGGCCGGTCGTCCTCCAGGTCGGCGGTCGGCACCTTCTCCCAGGTGCTCGGCGGCGCGCCCAGCTCCCGCAGCAGCGCCGCGCCCTGCCGCTTCGTCAGGCCGGTCAGCGGGGTGACGTCCACGCCGCCGTCGCCGTACTTGGTGAAGAACCCGGTGACCGCCTCGGCGGCGTGGTCGGTGCCGACCACGAGCAGGCCCAGCTGCCCGGCGATCGCGTACTGGATCACCATGCGCTCGCGGGCCTTGATGTTGCCGCGCACGAAGTCCCGCAGCACCGGCTCGCCGTCCAGCAGCTCGCGCAGGCCCTCCGCCGCCTCTCCCGCGACGGCGTCCGCGCTGGGCCTGACGTTCACCGCGATCGACCGGTCGGGCCGGATGAACTCCAGCGCGACCCGCGCGTCGTGCTCGTCCGCCTGCACGCCGTACGGCAGCCGGACCGCGACGAACGTGGCCTCGTACCCCTCGGCCCGCAGTTCCTCTGCGGCGAGCTGGCACAGCCGCCCGACCAGAGTGCTGTCCTGCCCGCCGCTGATCCCGAGGACGTAGCCCTTGGCCGAGGTCGACCGCGCGTAGTCCTTGAGGAAGGCGACCCGCTCCCGGATCTCGTCCGCCGGAACAATGGACGCCTTGACGCCGAGCTCGTCGATTATCCGCTTCCGTAGGTTCGTCACCGGCACACTGTAGCCGCCGTTATCCGGGGCGGCTCGTCAGCTTCTCGCGTAGCCGTCGGCTTGGAGGGTGAAAAGGCGGGCGTACTCTCCCTGCAGCGCCATCAGCTCATCGTGGGTCCCGCGTTCGGTGATCCTCCCCTCGCTGAGGACGACGATGACGTCCGCGTCGCGGACCGCGCCGAGCCGGTGCGAGATGAGAACGCTGGTCCGGCCCCGGCGGTGGCGGCGCAGGGACGCGTGGACGGCGTGCTCGGCGTCCGCGTCCAGGCCCGAGCTCGGCTCGTCCAGCAGGAGCAGGTCGCGGCTCTGCCGCAGGAACGCGCGGGCGAGCGCGAGGCGCTGCCACTGCCCGCCCGACAGGGCGACGCCGGAGCCCTCGTCGCGGTCGGCGAAGATCCTGCTCAGCATCGTGTCGTAGCCGCGCGGCAGCGCCTCCAGGGCGTCGTGGACCCCGGCGCGGGCGGCGGCCTCCCGGATGCGGTCCGGGTCGTCGCCGGACGCCAGGTCGCCGAGCATGATGTTCTCGGCGGCGGTGAGGTCGTACTCCATGAAGTCCTGGAAGACGACGCCGATCCGCTCGCGGAGCTGCGCCGGGTCCAGGTCGCGCAGGTCCACGCCGTCCCACCGGACGGAGCCCTTGTCCGGGTCGTACAGCCGGCACAGCAGCTTCACGAGCGTGCTCTTGCCGGCGCCGTTCACCCCGACGAGGGCCACACTGCGGCCGCACGGGATGTGCAGGTCGACCCCGCGCAGGATCCAGGGGTGGTCGTCGCTGTAGCGGAACCACACGTCGCGCAGCTCGATGCCCTGCCGCAGCGCGGGGACCGGCCGGCTGCCCGGCCGGACCGGCATGTCGGGCTCGGCCTCCACGATCGCGGTGTAGTGGCCGAACAGCAGCAGGGCGTTGTGCGCGTCCGCCCACCGGTCGACGATCGACGTCAGCGCCGCCTGGACCCCGGCGACGGCCGCGACGAACATCGTCACGTCGCCGGCCGTGATGCCGCCCGACGCGGCCGCGAGCACGGCCCACACCAGCCCGCCGCCCGCGACGAGCCCGCCGACCAGGGCGAGCAGCCCCTGGCCGCGCAGGGTCTTCAGGTCGACCCGCCGCTCGGCGGCGTTGGTGGCGCGGACCTCGTCGAGCATCCGGGCGCGGAAGAAGTCGCCGAGCCCGAACAGCCGCACCTCCTTGGCCGCCTCGGGCCTGGTCAGCAGCTCTCCGTAGAAGATCTCCCGCCGCATCCCCGGGCTGATCCGCCACATCGTGCGGGCCCGCTCCCGGCTCAGCGCGAGCTGGACGCGGACCGCGGGCAGCGCCGCCAGGAAGATCACCGCGACCAGCAGCGGGTTGATCACCAGCAGCGTGCCGACGAACCCCGCCATGGTGATGGCCGCCTGCGCGATGGTCAGGGCCCCGACGATCAGCCGGTCCGGCGCGTTCTGGCTGGACTCGTGCGCCAGCCGGAGCGTGTCCTGGAACTCCGGGTCCTCCAGGCGGCGCAGCCCGCCGTGCGCGTTGACCGCCCCGAACAGCCGGGCCGCGACGAGGGCCCGCACCGCCCGGCGCAACTGGGCCTGCGCGTAGGTGGAGGCGTGCGGCAGGACGACGACGCACAGCCCGCAGGCGGCGAGCCCCACCGCGAGGGCGGGCAGGGCGTCGTGGTTCCGGTGGGTGGTGAGCGCGTCCAGGACGCCCTTCGTCAGCCACGCCGTCGCGACCGGCGCGAGCCCGGTGAGCACGGCGAGCAGGACCGCCCCGGCGGTCGCGCCGGGGTGCGCCCGCCAGGCCAGCGCGGCGACGGCCGCGGTCCGCCGCGGCGTCCGCTCCGCCCGGTTCACGTGCCCGCCGTCATCGGCAGGTCGAGCGCGCAGTGGACGCCGTCGAAGACGACGCTCGCGACGAGATGGGGCCACGATGTCCCTCAGGGCTGGTCGGCCGCACCGGCGCGGAGCGCGCGCTGCGGCCGGCACGAACGGCGGGTCGTCCAGGGGGCGGGCCGGCCGGCGCGGCACCTGCCGAAGTATCCGTCCGCCTCGCGGCGGCCGCGGTCCCCGGTGCGGAACCAGCCGTCGCCGACGGCCTCGCGGGTGGCTTCGCCGTTCTTGTGGTAGCCGAGGA